>JAJRZO010000317.1 GCA_024275215.1 Candidatus Zixiibacteriota bacterium
CAGGATCAATCGCTTCGAGATGTGACGGATTCGCCTCTATCCGCAGTTTCACTGTTTCGCCGGTATGGGCAACTTTTTCTGTCGAATGGCCAAGATGATATTTGACATCACCATGATGAAACAAGTCGCTCGCTGTACCGCCGCCGAACTCGCTGAAAATTTTGCTGAAACTCTTTTTCAAAACATTGGCGAGAAAATTCAGCCTGCCGCGATGCGGCATCCCGATAATGTATTCACGGATGCCATGTTCGGCGCCACGCTCGATAATTGCGTCGAGCGCAGGAATGACAGTCTCAACACCTTCAATCGAGAATCGCTTCTGACCGACAAATTTACGGTGCATAAACTGCTCAAAAACGACAGCCTGATTCAAGTGAAACAGGATGTGTTTTTTTTCTTCATCTTAAAAGACTCTGCAGTTGCGGCTCGATTCCATTCTTTGCTGAAGCCAGGCGATTTCCTGCGGTGATCTGATATGTCTGAATTCGGCGCCGACCGACTCACAATATGTCGCTTTGAGATGATCTACTATTTCGCGTAAGGTTGCAGGGCCTATTCCTATTTCAGTTCCAGCCTGGAAAACTGTATCAAGATCGGAATCATCAAGCCCGAAGTTCTCCAGATCGAGCGTCGGGCTGTATTTGCGTCGTTCCCTGACAGGATTTGTTCTTGTGAATAAATGCCCTCGCGCTCTGAAACCATTTATCAGATTGATTACACGGAATTCTTTCTCGACCTGTTCGGGAATAACAGGCGTATCACCGAATGATGCCTGTGCGAATTCATAGCCTTCGAAAAATCTGCGCCATGAATGATCCACAGAATCAGGATTGCTTTTGTACAAAGCATAGAGTTCGTCAATCGACGAGACATCGGCGTTGCTGAGATAGCTGAACTTGTCCATTAACCGACACCCAATAAAAGTTTGAGCGGATCCTCAAGGAATTCTCTGACTCTTTTGAGAAAGCCGACTGACTCTTTGCCATCGATAATCCTGTGGTCATAGGACAGCGCAATATACATCATGGGTCGAATTACCACCTGACCATCAATCGCAACCGGCCTGTCCTGTATCGTGTGCATTCCGAGGATCGCACTCTGTGGCGGATTCAGAATTGGTGTTGAAAGAAGCGAACCAAAGACTCCGCCGTTTGTAATCGTAAATGTCCCGCCAGTCAGGTGATCCATTGTCAGTTTATTTTCACGCGCCATTTGCGCAAGGTTGGCAATAGTTCGCTCGATCTGCGCGAATGTCATGGCGTGAGCATTTCGCACTACTGGAACCACGAGGCCTTTCTTTGCAGACACGGCAATGCCGACATCGACATATTCAGGAAAGATGATCTCATCTCCATCAATGATCGCGCCTGCAGACGGGAATTCCGCCAGAGCTTCACACACTGCACGAACGAAAAAGGACATGAGACCGAGCCTGACGCCATGTTGTTCCTCAAAACGATCACGATATTCAGCACGTATTTCTTTGATGCGAGTCATATCGACTTCGTTGAATGTCGTCAGCATAGCAGTCTGATTCTTGACAGCGACAAGTCTTTCAGAGACTTTCTTGCGGAGTTGAGTCATCTTTTCGCGTTTGACAGGACGGGAATCGAGCGGAAATACTGACTCAGATGCCGATGCTTTTGTTGGGGCGGGTTTTACAACTTGTTGTGTTGGTTTTGCCACAGAGGATTTCTCGGGTGAAACGGAGGGTTCAGGTTCGGGAGACGGCTCAGAAACAGATTCTTCCACATGTTCGCTCTGAGTTTGTTCCGACTCGTCAGGCGTGGCATCAGTGTCGATCGTACAGGCGACTTCGCTTACTTTGACAGTCGTCTTTTCTTCGACAAGGATTTTCAGTCGTCCGGATTCTTCGGCATGCAGGGTGAGAGTAACTTTTTCGGATTCGATCTCGCAAAGCGCATCATCCTTGTGAACATAAGACCCGTCAGGTTTGAGCCATTCGACAATCTCCACCTCGGTGATCGACTCACCCGGCGATGGCACTTGCATTTCAATAATCATATAATACTCTTAGCCTTTAAGAATTCAGGCGAAATATATCCTGTCTTTGTAGATCGGCAAAATACATTATCGATTGAATCAACAGTAAACAATGAACCTGTTCCGATATTAGTTCAAAATGAACATGCTTAGCTACCTGATTCAAAACTCAAGATGTTTCACAGACAGAACCGCATAAGTTTGTTCAAGTTCCCGGCTGGAATACTGAATGTAATAAAAGAAAGGTCAAGCTGCCAAACAAGACAACCTGACCTGTATAAAGTTCTCGGAAATAGCGGTTGCCATGTCTGAGATGGACATAGATTCCCGAAGAGGCTGCGTCTTACAGCTTCTTTTTCCATTTTGTTCCGTCTGGAGTATCTTCGAGAACAATACCTCTGGCGAGGAGATCATCCCTGATCTTGTCGGACAAAGCGAAGTCCTTGTTCTTCCTCGCCTCGATTCGCTTCGCGATCATCTCCTCAATATCACTGTCGATGTCGACTTCTTCCTTTCCGATCACACCCAGTACCGAATCGAATCGATTCATAGTTTCGATCACTTTTGATGCGTCATCAGTCGAAAGCCTGCCATCGTGGGTGAGCCTGTTTATGTCATGCACGAAATCGAACACGGCTGCGAGTGCGGGCGAGATATTCAGGTCATCATCCATAGCCTGCTCGAACTTCGAGACAGCCTGACTGATTAAATTGTCGACTTCCGGATTCGGTGAGCCATCCCTGATCGATGACATCGAATCCATGAAATCCCACAGACGTTCGATTGCAGCTTTCGCGGCATCGAGCCCCGCAAGTGAGAAATTCAACTGTTGACGATAATGAGTAGCCATCAGAAGATACCTGACCGTAATCGCGGGATAACCTTTCGCCAGAATCTGACGAAGTGTGTAGAAATTCCCGTACGATTTGGACATCTTTCGGCCTTCAACAATCAGGTATTCGTTGTGGAGCCAGTAATTGACGAACTTGTCTCCCGTGGCAGCGACAGTCTGCGCGATTTCATTCTCGTGATGAGGAAAGATATTGTCCACACCTCCACAGTGAATATCGAAATGTGTGCCGAGATACTTAGTCGACATCGCCGAGCATTCAATATGCCATCCGGGTCTCCCCTTGCCGAGATCAGTCTCCCAGAATACGGGGCCATCGGATTCCTCCCAGCCTTTCCACAACGCGAAGTCCGAAATCTGATCTTTTTCATATTCGTCACTGGCAACCCGCGCACCTGATTTAAGTTGTGACAAGTCCATGTGCGAGAGCCTGCCATATTCAGGGAATTTCGCAATGCGGAAATAGATCGAACCGCCCGACTCGTATGCGTATCCCTTATCCATGAGTGTTTTGATCATAGTGACCATTTCATCTATGTGCGCGGTCGCTTCGGGATATACATCTGCGCGTACGATCCTGAGTGCGTCGAGATCCTCGAAAAACGCTCTTTTGTATCGCGCAGTGTATTCGTCAAGCGAGATCGATTCCTCCTGACATCCTTTGATCGTCTTATCATCAATATCCGTCAAGTTCATAACCTGCGTGACTTTGTATCCTTTGAATCTGAGATAACGACAAAGAATGTCTTCGAATGTATATGCGCGGAAATTCCCGATATGCGCGAAATCATAGACAGTTGGGCCGCAGGTATATATCCGGACATGATCCGGCTCCATCGGCTTGAATTCCTCTTTACGGCGTGTGAGAGTATTTGTCAGCATCAGTGCCATCACGAGACTCCCGGTTGTTATGAATTGCCGAAACGTATCATGGAATGTGTGCTAATCTAATCCGTCATCGAAGCACACATATATCAGTATACATAAATCGGCAGCCACGGTTCAAAGTTTTGTGTCAAACAGGTTTTGTTAAACCATCGACAGTTTTTCTGTCAAGGCGTTTGATCAATGCGGTAACAAGTTTTATCACATTGAGATAATCGTCACGATAGATAACGCTCGTGTGCCCGTGGATATATCTGGTATTGACCGCGATGCAGATAGACGGTACGCCCTGCCTGATCATGTGAATTCTGCCCGCATCTGTAGCGCCACGCTGTAATGTGACAAGACAATACGGAATCTTGTTCTTCTCGGCAGTATCGACGACAAGCTGTTTCAGCTTTGCATTAGGAATCAGTCCGGCGTCATACACGAAAATCGCCGCACCGGCTCCGAGTTTTTCTTCGTTTTCCCCCTTCATTCCGGGGGTATCCTTGGCAGGCCCCACATCCAAAACGATGGCAACATCGGGATCACATTTGAATGCAGCCGTTCCCGCGCCTCTGAGACCGACCTCTTCCTGCACCGTACCGATGCCGAATATCGTATTCGGATGCCTTGCGCGATTCAGTTTCTGCATCACTTCGACTATGGCTGCGCAACCGATACGGTCATCGAATGCTTTCGCCAGATACATTTTCTTGTGATTCATAATCGTAAACGGACTATATGGCAGGATAACATCACCAACTTTGACGCCCAGTTTTTTTCTGATGTCATAGTTAGTCTTGCTTCCGACATCGATAAACATATCCTCGACATTCACAACTTGTTTGCGTTCTTTCATAGTCAGCAAATGTGGCGCAGTCGATCCGATAACTCCCAGAACCGGTCCTTTAGATGTGAGTATAATTACTCTCTGTGCAAGAGCGACATGTCCCCACCATCCACCGAGCGGAAGAAACTTGATGAATCCTTCCTTGGTGAATGAACTGACGATAAATGCGACTTCATCCATGTGACCGGCGATCATGATCTTCGGGTCAGCGGATGTACCTTTTTTCTCTGCTATGATGCTTCCGAGTTTATCATACGTAATAGAGTCAGCAACAGGCTCAAGGTGATTACGCATGATTTTCGCTATTTCAGCCTCATGTCCCGGCGCGCCGTAAGCATCCGTAAATTCCTGCAGTAGGAGTTCTGTTTTGTCCATTTCTTATCTCCCGTCACGTCTATAAAAATATAATGTCTGTTATCTTGTCGATAATATAGTCAGGTTTAATGTTTGAGGGAAGTTTTCTATCGTGTCTGCGTATCAATACGGAGGTAATGCTGAGGCCGTTTGCGCCTGCGATATCTTCCCTGGGTCTGTCACCGATGTGCACGGCTTCAGATGGTTCTGCTTCGAGATGATCCAGGCAGTCACGGAAAATCGCAGGGTCGGGTTTTCGTATGCCGAATTCCGATGAGAATATCGTATAATCGAAGAATTCGTATATTCCGAGTCGCTTCATCTCGTTACGGTGCCAGTCTGCGATAAATGGTGAGTTTGAAACCAGACCGATATTAAGATTCCTTTTCGCTACAGCGGTCAACACATCATTGGCTCCGTCGATAGGCTCGATCTGTTCGGAAACGACAGTGTAGAACTCCTTCACGAGCTTATCAATTCCGTTGCCCAAATCTATCTCAAACTTCGCAAGAAAACCACTAAGTCTTTTATCAAACATGATTTCACGATGATTCTTCGAAATGTCTTCCCAAATCTGGTGGTGATGCTCTGCAAATTGCAATGCGAATTCATCTGCATTCGGCAGTTCGTAACCAAGATTTGTCAAATACTTGTGACATTTTATCATGCCATCAGCTTCAAGGCCGCTCCACGATCTTCGCCCTTCAAATTCAATCAGAGTCCCTCCCAAATCGAAAAGCACAGCACGCTTGCCGTTTAGTATGTTCATTTTGATGACTTTCTCTCGATTGCTTCTTTGCAGATTTTCTCCACAAGCTTTTCAAATGATATTCCGGCAGCTTTCGCGGCTTTTGGGACAAGGCTTGTCGATGTCATTCCGGGAAGCGTGTTGACCTCGAGGCAGTATGGCTTGTTCTCTGCATTGACTCGAAAATCTACCCGCCCGTATCCGGCGCAACCGAGCGCATGGAATGCCTGCTCTCCGTATGTTTGAAGTTTCTGTCGCAGGTCATCATCGATTTCGGCTGGGACAACATATTGCGATTTGCCCGGCAGATACTTGCACTCATAATCGTAGAGTTCATGTGAGGGGATGATTTCAACAACCGGCAAAGCTTTGCCATCCAGTATCCCAACAGTCAACTCGCGTCCGGAAATATATTCTTCCGCCATGATTTTCCGGGTGAATTGCGCAGCGTGCTCCAGCGCAGTGATAAGATTGTCTTTATCTTTTACGAGACTCAACCCGACAGTCGAACCTGTATCGCACGGTTTTACGATTAGTGGAAAATCGAAGTCACTGGAGACAACTTCGGATGATTCTGAGAAATCGTTATAGCTGGTTTTTTCTATCAGCATCCATTTTGGCGTCGGTATGTTTTCACTCAGGAATATCTTTTTACTCATATCTTTGTCCATAGCGAGCGCGGAAGCGAGAACACCCGAACCAGTGTATGCAATATCAGCCAATTCCAGTAACGCCTGCACCTCTCCATTTTCACCAGCGCCGCCGTGAAGAGCAATGAAGACAACATCGATATTATGCAACGAATCGATTGTGATGCTCCTGAGTGCAGACTGTCTTTCCATTCGAAGCAATTCACGCATTTCGGGAGGATCAGGTTTGACCGTTGGAACAGATGTATTGATTTTGCCTTCGGGAAGTTCGGCACCCGCGCCGGTGTCGAGTCCGACCACATTGTGTCCCGCACTTTCAAGTGCTTTGCAAATAGCTGCGCCAGAATCAAGTGAGACATCGCGCTCAGGCGATATTCCCCCCATTAACACAAGCACATTCATAGACGATGTCGCCTCCTGATAATTGCTCTCACAATGAAAAATACTATCACAAGTATTACGATGACGAAGACAGCTTTGTTATATGTCGAGAATATTCTGTAGACAGTCTCCCAATTACTACGAAGATGATACGCCGACAAGATGATCAGGAAGTTCCAGATAATCACCGACAGAGTGGAGAATATTGCCATCCGGGGGGCGCTGATTTTGCCGACACCAGCAGAGAGTGTAATTAACGACCGTGTCCCTGCGAGAAATCGCGATGCCAGAAGTATAATATCGCCGTATTTGCTGAACCATGATTCGATACGCGGCAAATTATCAGGACCGAGGAATTTCAAAAGTCGCTTTTCAAAGATTGCTCTTCCGTACTTTCGTCCAATAGCATAAACAACCATAATTGAAGCGACGCTCCCGATAATGGATAGTATCAGGAGAGGCTCCACGCTGAGTTTTCCCGACCCGCTTATGAATCCCGCAGCGAATATAACCGCATCACCGGGATACGGTGGGAATATATTCTCGACAAACATCGAGAAGAAAACAAAAGCAAGAATCCAGCCGGTACCGTGACTGGTCACCAGCCTGATCACTTCGTCGATATGGCCGGGTGAGATGATGTCACTCATCTTCGTACTCGTCTTCGACTTCCTCTTCCTCCTCTTCGAGAAGGATTTCAGAAATAAGAACCACTGCTGCCACCGCGATCCCTTTTCCTTCGCCGGTACAGCCCAATCCATCCGAAGTCGTTGCCTTAATTGAAATCTGGCTGCCATCGATATCAAGAGTTTGCGCTATAACCGATGCCATCATTTCCTTGATCTCACCCAGCTTTGGTTCTTCACAGATAATCGTAGTATCAATGTTTTCGATTTCATAACCGTTGTTTGCAAGTTTAATCTTAACGAGTTCAAGAAGCCGAAGCCCGGCGATGTCCTCATATTTTGGATCTGTCGGTGGAAAATTGTCTCCTATGTCACCGAGTTTCGCGGCGCCGAGAAGTGCATCGACAATTGAGTGACAAACAACATCAGCATCGGAATAACCACCCAGCCCTTTGGGAAATTCAATTTCAAGTCCACCCAGGATGAGATTTCTTCCCTCGACAAGTTTGTGCACATCGAAACCGTAACCGATTCTCAGTTCAACCATTCTCCTGCCCCTGTGTACTGCTCATGCAAAATCTAACAAGGTCGAGGTCACTCGGAAGCACAATCTTCAGGTTCATCGGGTCGCCCTCGACGATTCTGATCTTATGACCGGCAGCTTCGACAGCAGATGCTTCATCAGGAAACATTGATCCGGTCTCTGTTGACTTCTTATATACATCTCGGAGCAACTCCGATTTGAATGCCTGCGGCGTCTGCACAAGATACATTCGTTCGCGATCAAGAGTCGCCAGTACATATCCATTCTCAACACGCTTTACCGCATCCCCGGCTTTCAACGCAGCAACGGCAGCGCCATCTGTGATACATGTTCGTACAGTCTCGGAAATCAGATCCGGAGAGACCAGCGGCCTGACCGCGTCATGAGTTATCACGATGTCGGTATCCTGCAGTACAACAGCAAGTCCGCGCATGAGCGATTGAAATCGCGAATCACCACCGGAGACAACAGATCGCACTTTCTTAATGGTATACTTGTCGACAATCGATTCGTAAGTGAAGGGAATGTATTCTCTTGGGACCACGACTATCACATCATTCACCGCATCGCACTGTTCGAACTTTCGGAGTGTGTGAGCCAGCACTGGCATACCCGCCAGTGGTCGAAATTGTTTCGGTACGCCGCCCGGAAGTCTTTCGCTGTTGCCTGCGGCAAGTATGATTGCAGTTGTGTTCATAGTAATAACATAGCATCACCGTAACTGTAGAAACGATACTCTTTCTCCACAGCTTCGCGATAACAGCGCAGGATATTTTCACGTCCCGCGAAAGCCGATACAAGCATCAAAAGGCTTGATCTCGGAAGATGGAAATTAGTCACCAGCTTGTCAACCAGATTGAATTGATATGGTGGTCGAATAAACAGGTCAGTTTCACCGGAATAAGCCGTCAGCCTGCCGGATGTATCCCTGTACCAGCTTTCGAGCGCCCGCGTGGTAGTAGTTCCCACAACAAACAGCCGACCTTTTCCATTCCGATGATGTGATATACTCGCAGCCGATTCGCTGTTCACTGTGTACCATTCGCGCTCGACAGAATGATCTTCGACTTCATCGACTGCGACAGGCTTGAATGTTCCCCAGCCAACATGAAGTGTAATACGAATTATTTCGATGCCCAGGATTTGTATTCCGTTAAGCATATCATTAGAAAAATGAAGTCCGGCTGTCGGAGCCGCGACCGAGCCGACCGGATCGCTGTAGACTGTCTGGTATCTTGCAAGATCGGAATCATCGGCATTTCGTTTGATATATGGCGGAAGTGGCAGTTCGCCGATGCGATCGCATATATTCAACGGTTCATCGGTAAATTCTACGATCCGCTCGCCGCCGCTGGTTTCCTCAATCACATGGGCTGCAGAACCATCATCGAAAAGAATGGTTGTTCCTTTTCTTATCCGTTTAGCCGGACGGCATAGTACTTTCCATGTCGCGTCCCTGACTGGCTTGAGACAAAGGAACTCGACCTGCCCGGATGTCCCTTCTTTTTTCCCGTAGAGTCTTGCTTTGAATACTTTAGTATCATTGACAACAAGCGCGTCGCCGGAGTCGAAGAACCTCGTTATATCCGGGAATTGCAGATGCTCGATCCTGTCTTCATTTCGATCATAGACGAGCAATCTCGAATCAGTACGCTTTTCTGGAGGATGCTGCGCTATCAGTCGCTCAGGAAGCTCGTAGTCGAATTCTGAGACTTTCATTTGCGTTTCTTCTCGTATCTATCCCTCTCGGAGAAAATGCACCCACAGTATTTCTGCATGTATTGCCCCATATCGTAGGCTTTTTGTTTCCCCTCCCTGTATCCGGGAGTAAAATCAACAGGGAGAAACTTCACTCCGAATCTCGACTCAAGTTCAGCGCCGACTTCGCGTATCCACACATGCTTTTGATATGGTGAAACAAGGAGTGTTGTTGTAAACGCATCAAACCCATTTTCGGAAGCATGCTTTGCGGTTTCGGTAAGTCTCAGTTCATAGCAATACCTGCATCTATTTTCAAGGTCCGGCATCACTGCGTTCAAATATCTTTCAAGATCATAGCTGTCATTATAAACCATATCGAATTCTCTAACTTTTTCAAGATTCTTCAGGCTGACAAGCCGCGCCTTGTATTCTTTATATGGTTGTATATTGGGATTATACCAGTATCCGGTAAGCTGATGCCCCTCTTCGGCGAGTTTTTCGAATGGGTAAACCGAACACGGCCCACAGCATATATGAACGAGGATATTCATTTTCGATCAAAACAGTTCGCCCTGGTCTGTGTCAGATTTCACAGCAAGACCGAGGTGGCGAAATGCCAAAGGCGTGGCAACTCTACCGCGAGGAGTCCGCTCGAGAAGTCCTTCCTGAATCAGGAACGGCTCATACACTTCTTCAATCGTGCCCGGCTCCTCTCCGACTGCCACTGCTATCGTAGAAATACCAACAGGGCCGCCGTGGAACTTAGTAATGATTGCATCGAGAATCCTCTTGTCCATCTCATCGAGACCGAGATCATCGACATCAAGACGAATCAGCGCATCTCTCGCATTCTCGCTTGTGATTACGACATCACCGGCAACTTGTGCAAAATCCCTCACCCTTCTGAGAAGACGATTCGCGACTCTCGGAGTACCGCGCGACCGCCGCGCGAGTTCGTATGCTCCGTCAGACTGGACATCGATACCAAGGATTGCAGATGAACGAATCACGATCTTTTGTAAATCCTGCGGCAAATAGTAATTCAACCTGCCGACCACTCCGAATCTGTCACGCAGCGGCGATGTGAGTAATCCCGCGCGAGTCGTTGCTCCGACAAGAGTGAATCTTTTCAATGGTAACTTCACTGATCTGGCAGCAGGACCTTTGTCGATCATTATATCAAGCGAAAAATCCTCCATCGCCGGATAGAGATACTCCTCGACAACGCGGCTGAGACGATGAATCTCATCGATAAACAG
>JAJRZO010000318.1 GCA_024275215.1 Candidatus Zixiibacteriota bacterium
TCGCAGTTTGGTATTGAAATTATCTCGACTGGTGGTACAAAGAAAACGCTCAAAGATGCAGGGATTCAGGTTGTGCCGATTTCGACATTCACCGGCGCGCCTGAGATTCTCGATGGCCGGGTCAAGACGCTCCATCCTGCCGTGCATGGAGGGATACTTCATATCCGGAGCAATCCCGATCATGTTCAGGAAATCAAGGAACATGACATCAAACCAATCGATATGGTTGTTGTCAATCTCTATCCGTTCGAGCAGACAGTCGCACGCGAGAATGCCACTGATGATGAGATCGTCGAGAATATAGATATTGGGGGGCCATCGATGGTTCGCAGCGCCGCGAAGAACCACAACGATGTTGTCGTGGTTACAAGCCCGGATCAATATACGGAAATCCTCGAGGAGATGGCTTCGACCGATGGTTCTGTTTCGTTCGAGACACGATTGAAATTTGCGCGCGAGGCGTTCAGGCTGACTTCACGGTATGATACCGCAATAGCGCGATATTTCGAGGGACGGACATCTACTCTGGAAGAAAATGATGATGGCGGCGATTTTGCTCCTTCGGCAAGTTTCGAGTACACTCTTCACGACAGTCTGCGATATGGTGAGAATCCACATCAGAAGGCTGCGATCTATGCAGAGATCGGACGGAGCGGACCATCGCTGGTCGATGCCGAGATTCTCTCCGGCAAGGCATTATCGTATAACAATTATAACGACATTGAATCAGTTCTCGGAATGCTGGTCGATTTCAAGGAGCCGTTCGCCTGTGTGGTCAAACATACGAACCCATGCGGCGCGGCAGTGGCGGAGACAAGCCTCGAGGCATACCGGCTTGCCTATGAATCCGATCCGATGTCGGCGTATGGTTCGATTATCGGCTTGAATCGTCCTGTCGATATTGAGACAGCTCAGCTCCTTCACAAGACGCCGTTTGTCGAGTGCATTCTTGCGCCTTCGTATTCCGATGAGGCTCTTGCGCTTATGAGAAAAAAGAAAGCCCGCAGACTTCTTGCGCTTCCGTCAATCGAGACCGGCGACCCGCCGGACTGGTTCGGGAGGAGTTATATTCGGGGTGGGCTGCTCATGCAACAACCTGATAAATATAGAGTTACGCGAGATGACCTGACGGTTGTCACTGAGGTCAAACCGACTGACAAACAAATTGAATCGATGCTGTTTGCATTCCAGATAGTGAAACACATCAAGTCGAATGCGATCGTGTTAGTCCAGGGGAGACAGACGGTTGGAGTCGGTTGCGGGCAGACTTCGCGCGTGGATGCTTCGTTCCTGGCTGCCTACAAGGCTGGCGACAGAGCGAAAGGCTCTGTTTTAGCTTCTGATGCGTTCTTCCCGATGCGGGATGGTGTGGATAAAGCTGCTGAGTCGGGCGTTTCAGCTATTATTCAGCCAGGTGGATCGAAACGCGATCAGGAGGCGGTCGACGCGGCTAACGAGCATGGAATTGCGATGGTGTTTACCGGCATCAGGCATTTCAAACATTAAGGATTTTTTTGGCTTGCGCGGTTGTTATTTTTGTAGTAGATTTTGGGTAACAGCGGAGGATGCTTGGGCGACAGAATTCTCGAAATAGTTTTTTATCTTGTACAGCATGTCCGTTCTCACGACGGTTCGCTGGCTCATCTCGACGATATCTCCAAGTCATTGAAGAATCTTGGATTCACTGAGAGTGAGATTTCGTCGGCGTACGGGTGGTTCCTTGAGGAAGTGCAGTCTCGGAGCGAGAAGTTCGTATTCTCAGGCGATATGGAGGATATGCCTCCCCGCCTGTTTTCGGAGATGGAGAAGCAGCAGATATCGACTGAGGCTCAGGGTTATCTGATTCAGATATATTGCATGGGGCTTTTGAATCTCGAAGAGTTCGAGCTTGTGCTCGAAAGAGTCATGATGATGGCTCCGGAGCAGATAGATCTTTCCACGATGAAGATGATCGCTTCGACAGTGCTTTTCGGCGGCGCCTCGCCGACTCTTGACCTTAACTGGTTTAATGTCTCCGGAGAAGAGACAGCCAATTGACGCCAGTGCGCTTATCCGGTAAGAAGATTCTCCTTGGCATCACGGGGTGTATTGCGGCCTACAAGGCCGGATACCTGTTGCGTGCGCTGATTCGTGAAGGCGCGGAAGTGCGCGTTGTGATGACGAAATCGGCGTGCGAGTTTGTGAAACCGTTGACATTCGAAACGCTCTCCGGGCAACCGGTGGGAGTGGGGATGTTTCCGCAGGATCGATTTGTTTCAGTGCATCATATACATTCTGCAGAATGGGCGGATCTGATCCTTGTAGCTCCTGCGACCGCCAATACCATCAGCAAAGTTGCATCGGGAATCTGCGATGATTTGCTTTCAACTACGATCTGTGCTGCGCAGAGTCCGGTTATGTTTTCTCCTGCGATGAATTCGTTCATGTGGACAAACCCGATTGTCCGGGAGAATATCGAGAAGCTGAAATCACTCGGATATTTTTTTGTCGAACCTGATGAGGGTGATCTGGCGAGTTGGGCGAAAGGGCAGGGGAGATTTCCTGAGACCGATGCCATAGTCGAAGAAGTAGTCCGTATTCTCAATATCTCTGCTGACTTCGACGGTCAGAAAATTCTCGTGACAGCAGGACCGACGCATGAGTTCATTGATCCGGTAAGATTTATCGGAAACCCATCGACAGGCGCGATGGGATACGCGATTGCCGAGGCTGCGACAGCGCGGGGAGCTGATGTTATCCTGATATCGGGACCATCTCAACTTATCCCGCCGCAGGTTTCAGAGTTTTGCTCGGTTGTGTCAACTGAACAGATGGCTGAGGCTGTGATGTCGCGTGTGGAGGATTGCGGTATTGTCATAATGGCTGCGGCGCCATCCGATTACACGCCGGAAGTATCTTACAGCAAGAAAATAAAGAAGTCCGGAAGAGCGCGTTCAATCAAGCTCAGTCCGACAATCGATATACTGCGAGAAGTCTCCAAATTGGGCGACAAAAAAACTCTCATCGGTTTCGCACTCGAAACGGATAGCGAGATTACTAATGCTCGGAAGAAAATGCGCGACAAGAAACTCGACATGATAGTCGTGAACAATCCGAAAGAAACCGGCGCTGGATTCGGGAAAGAGACAAACAAAGTGTCGATTTTAGCTGGTAAAGGCAAGCCTGTCAAATTGCCGTTGATGTCCAAGCGTGAACTGGCAAATAAAATACTCGATCAGATCAAATCTCTGAAGGCAAAATGACTGACAAACAGGAATTGAAGAGCATCGTTGCGATGGCAAAAAAAGCTCTCACTCAGGCGGATGAGGTTGGTGTCGGGATGCCCGAAATCGACAAAGAATCACTTGATTCGTTTGCGTCTTCTCCCGGCAGAAAAGAGAAAGCAAAGCTTCTTGCCCAGTTCAGCAGCGAGATTGAGAATTGCACATTGTGCAGGCTTCACGAAGGCAGAAACAAGTTCGTTTTCGGCGTGGGGAATCCCGATGCTGATGTGCTGTTTGTCGGCGAGGGTCCCGGTCGTGATGAGGATTTGAAAGGCGAGCCGTTTGTCGGCAGGGCAGGACAGCTTCTCGACAAGATTCTGGCGGCGATCAAATTCGACAGGACGATGGTTTACATTGGGAATATCGTCAAGTGCCGTCCACCCGGAAATCGTGATCCACAGCCCGATGAAATGACGACATGTATGCCCTATCTCATGCGCCAGATCGAGATCATCCAGCCCAGGCTGATCTGTTGTCTTGGCAGAATATCGGCTCAGGCGCTTCTCCGGACCACAACACCACTCGGCAAACTACGCGGCAGATTCCATGATTTTCA
>JAJRZO010000319.1 GCA_024275215.1 Candidatus Zixiibacteriota bacterium
ATAAGATAACCAACTACATGATACACGGCTGCGGGCCGCCACCAAATATGTAAGTTATCATGTAGACAACATCGTCGATATCGACTTGACCTGAGCAATTGGTATCTCCAACCAGGATAGGTCTCGGAGCATTTCCACCACCAAAGATATAGGTGATTATTCCAACTGCATCATCGATGTCGAGATAGCCATTGGCATCTACGTCACCACTGACGACGACTTCGTCCTCAGGAGTGATCCACCTGTTCAGCGGCGGACCAGTCTTACCGTAGACGCTCAACTTGCCATGTCCGGTGAACGCGGAAGCGTCATCGAACGTACCATCAACGGTAAAGGTCTTCTTGACGAGTCCAATCGGCGCGCCATAGGTCTGCAACAGTGCGGCAACCGGGAACGAGAACTCGGCAACTTCGCCTGTGAACCCAGGATAGCTCGTATGGGTCGCGACAAAGGTACCAGCTTCGCCAGCAATTGTCACAGATGCGACGTTCGCAGCGCCATAGCCAGGATTGAAGTTACCAACGAATACCGAGTGCATGATCGGGTCGAAGGCAAACTGGTAGTAAATATATGATGGATCAGGCTCGATCGAGCACTTGACATCGCCATTCACTACAGTCAGCGTAACCGGAACCATGATTGTCGGACCATTAGAACCGTCGTGGGTAATGATAATGGTTGCCTCATAAGTCTCATTGTAGAGACCTGTGGCATCCCACGCGACAGTCAGATCGGTCGTAGCCATCGGATTGCCGGGAACTGTGCCGGAAGTCGGCGTTACAGTCAGCCAGTTCACTGTCGGATCGGGAGCTGTACCTTCCGCAAGTATCACTGTACCGGAGACATCATGCGGGTCACCACCCCAATCATCACCGGAGATGGTGTAATCCAGTGCCAGATCACCTGAGAGACTGCCGTCGAATGTGATATTCACAGTCGCTTCGGCTGACTCAGTTGACCAGATGTTACCGTAACCGCCGTTGTCATCGAACCAATCCACGGTAACATTATCACCAGTTGTGCCATCATATGTCAGGTAATGGGATGTGTTAGTAGTAACTACGAAGTCGGTAGCGCTGTTGACAGTGACACCAGCCGGGAATGTGATCGTAGCATCATCGAGCCACTCAGCATCCTGGCTGTCGTTCGTCAGGACAAATGTGATGTCCATAGTAGCGCCAGCCGAGTATGTGTCAGCCGTAGTGATGGTTGCACCATCGATCTCCGGCGGAGTCGGTGATGTATAGCTGATAGTCACGTCGAAGTTGACATCCATCTGACCGGTATTCTCGAGTGTGAGAATATCGGAGCCGGCGTCGCCTTCGTTGACAGTACCGAAATCGAACGATGTCGGACTAACTGTCAGGTAACCCGGATCAAGACCCTGTTCGATTGTAAGATCGAAATCAGGAATACAGTTCGGGCTTGGCCATGTATCGACCATGATGTAGTAGACACCTGGATCAAGCATCAGATCCGAAATCACCTTCGGGTCCCCGCTGGAACCAGTCACATACGAAATGCAGTCTGATGGGTCTGGCGGGCAGGCATCATCAATGACGAGACCGGAGTAGGTAGTACCCTTCGGATCCATTGTGATAGTAACAACACTCGTCGCAGTCACGGTGACTTCGTAGATGATGTCCTCACCGCCGTCATAGTAGCCGAGGCAGGTTTCGGAGTAGTCATCACCGAGAGTACAGTTGCTGCGAGAAAGATCAGCGTAAGGCAGATCGGTCGGAATCTTGACCTCGACAGGATAACCACAGTCTTCACCTTCCTGCGGACCAGCGGAAGGCTGGATGATCAGATCGAAATCTGCCATACAGTCAGGTGATGGCCATGTATCGACCATGATATAATAGGTTCCTGCTTCCAAATGCAATCCGCTGATTATCTGCTGTCCGGAGCCACTGTTGGTGCTCGTAGCAATACAGGTTGTCGGATCAGCCGGGCATGTGTAATCAACCAGTATTCCGGAATAAGTCCAGGAATGAGCGTCAAGGACGATATCAACGTCAACCGGTTCTGTGACCGTGACTTCGTAGTGAATGTCCTCACCACCATCATAGTAGCCGAGGCAGGTTCCATCGTAGTTGTCAGTCCTGCCACATGTATACTGGTTCTCATCCATATAGGTGAGATCGGCAGGCAGAGTGATTGCAAGTGGATCGTCGCAGTTATCACCCGGTTGTGCAGGCGGACATTCATCCATTGTGATCATGAACGAGAAGTCGCTTTCGATGTTGTTGCAGTCCGCATCACCACGGAATACCGGATAGTAGTATGTTCCGCCAGCCAGCATATCGTGATAGACAATTGGCTGAGATGAAGGCATACCACCACAGAGTGAACCATCGACCCAGTCGATGCCTGTGTAAAGGATGTAGTTCGGGCAGTCATCGCAGGCTGCGTATAGGACTACACCGAGACACTGAACATCATAAGGCTGTGAGACATTACAAGCATCGATAACAACATTCGCACATGAGTACGGATTATCAAACTTGTACCATACCGCATTCCAGTCGAGAACGCCGGGGCAATCGACTGTAGCGCCAACCGTAGTACCAACGACTTCCTGCGGCGGGAAGACTTCAATTGCGCCAAAACAATCATCATTGTCGGATGCTACCGGGCACGGGCAAACTTCGCCGGCTTCCCAGGCATAAGCATCGCCATAAGTTGCATAGCAATCATCATACGTGATATCTTCTACGCAATCCGGAGCGCCGGGATCACCATAACAGCAACGACCTGTCGGAGGCGCACCGCAGTCGAGTGTCACGACATAGTCATTTTGGAAGCCACACGGCTGTCCTTCATAAGCCTGATGGCTGACAAAGAACCAGTAAGTACCGGGAATAGCGTCTACAGAAACTGAAATAACATCGTTACAACCACCGGTAGCGTACGGGTCAAGCTGTGTGATGCAACCACAATCAGGGGCTCCATCAGGGCAACCGGCAATGTAGCCGATTACAACATCAAACTCAGCCTCGCATGTCCAGGTAAGAGTGCCGGAGGATGTAACCGTGACTTCATACCAGTCGGTGTCACGGGTTCCACCGTCAGCCCAGATGGTTCCGCATACGGATTCGCCACATGAGATCGGCTCCCATGTCGGAGTCGTCGTCATGTTGCAGCCACCGTTGGTATCGTCGCCACAAGCTTCGCTCTCCATGGTTGCGCCAGGTGGACACTCGACAACACATTCTGTCGGTTCAGTGATTTCGAGGATATAATCACCGTAATCGCCACCGTAACCGTCAACCACAATGTAGTAATCATGCCCGGCATAAAGAGTCACACCGGCGATTTTCGACTTGTAGCCGTCGTCGCCACATGCGTCATCATTGCAGGCATAGAAAACACCAGAATTGTAGCCGGAACATGCGTCTTCATACACAAACACTTTGGTGTCATAGGATGAATTACAAAGAGCAATATCCACTGTGATGTCACTTGCAGGACTATAAACATAGACCACATCAGGCGAAGTGGATGAATAAGTACATTCTTCTTCGTAATCATCAACAGCACCAGCAGTGCTTGACGCATCGGTAAACGGAATGCTGCTGATGACTGTTGCGCTCGCGCAATCTTCGCCACCAGACCTGTAGGCTCCGTCAGGCTGATTAACAGGACCGTTATAGGTAGCCTTCTCTGGAGCAACATTTCCGATTGAAGCGCCCGGATTTGGTGTGTTTTGATTAGGATTGACGACCGTAGTCTGTGTCAGTTTGAACGCAATATCCTCAGGGTGAGGAACGATCTCACCAAGGGCAAGTGCGAATAACGCCACCAGAAAGGCCAGAGCAATCACGGCTTGTAAAGCCTTTTTCGTTGTTGACATTTACTCTACCTCCAATGCATAGATTAAGGGTTACTCAACGGTATTTGATTTGGCCGCAATATCCCCCCGCAGATATTGGCCATTTAAGAATAAATCTTAAATAACCTCCCTCCCTCCTGACCTAAAAATGTCCGTCCATGTACATTTGTTTATGGTTACCATTCTATCTGGTTTTCAAAGATAATGCTGCCATTACCCATGGGTATTCAAATTGAATGATTCCTACAATAGAGCAGACTGTTAGATTATAAAACTTTTCTGTACAATCATGTACAATAGGTTGGCGTACCTATGTTCTAAGGCTATTATATGTGTTAACTAAGGGATAGTCAAGTATTTTGTTGTTCATAAACCATCCTTGATTAGTACATAGACCAGAATCATCCTCGTTTGTCGGGATGTTAAAAAACCCACTTCAAGTGCTCGCGGGGGCTGTGCCCCTGCGGATTCTCTGTTATAACTATCTGCAATGCAATATACTAAACACACAGCAGCACAGCTACTCTGTGCACTTTTGCACTCATTATCAGGTTTTTCAACATGCCCTTAAACGCGTGTTAACTGCATTCACCGGCACGGTAATTTCTTTTTTAGTGCGTAAACTGGCAGAGGGTGTATCGAGGCTGTCCCAAAAGATGTGAAATACAGGTAAT
>JAJRZO010000320.1 GCA_024275215.1 Candidatus Zixiibacteriota bacterium
GTCTGACCGGTCCCCCCGGTCTCGGCATGCGAGCACTGGCAAGATCCATCGCAAAAGCTCTTGGCAGAAGATTCGTCTCTTTGTCGATCGAAGAGATTAAGAGTGAAAGTGAAATGATGGGTGAGTGGCGTGTTAATGTCGGAAATCGCCCTGGAACCATTATCCGCTCACTCAGAGATTGCAAACAGAATGACCCGGTCATAATGATCGAGAGAATAGATCATCCACGACTCCTTTCTGTGCAGGGGCTTGAATCCGCACTGCTTGAAACGATTCGTCCCGACAAGAATTTGAATTTCACCGACAGATATATCAACGTTCCTTTTGATCTTTCGGGCGCGCTCTTTGTCACTACGGCGCGAGCGCCCCATCTTATTCCCGAATCATTGCAGGACATGATGGAAATCATCAGGCTCCCCGGATACACTGACCAGATCAAAGCACAAATATCAAATAACTTTATCATCCCCAAACGGTTCGGACGGGCGAATCTCGGAGATGAAAGCATTCAATTTACCGATGACGCCATACATGAATTGATCCGGAATTACACTCATGAAGCCGGTGTACACCAACTTGACAAACAAATCGAACTGATTTGCAGAAGACTCAACAGAGAGAGACTCGAAAAAGGGTCATCAAGATCGACAATCGACAGTTCCGCTGTCTGTGAACTGCTCGGTATGCCGACAATCAGCCCGGAGATGATAACTCGAATGCCGGAAGTCGGAATTACGACGGCGCTTGTTTGGTCAGATTCTGGCGGCAATGCGGCTTTCATAGAAGCTATAAGAATGATTGGAACGGGTATTGTCAAAATTACCGGCAATCCACCGACACCTGTCGAGGAATTGGTCGAGAAATCTCTGTCCTACATCAGGTCGCATGCCGAACAACTCGAAATACCACTCGACAGAATCGCAAAAAGCGATATTCATCTCCATTTCCCGCCCGATATCGCCGAACAGGATTGTCGATCACTCGGCCTGCCGGTTATGATCGATCTCGTATCTTTGTTTACTGAGATGCCTGTGCATCATGATTTTGCATTTACAGGTGAAATAACTCTGCACGGCAAGATCTATCCTGTTGAAGGGATCGAGGAAAAGGCATTCGGAGCGCACAGGTCGTCGATACGGAAAATGTTCCTGCCTGCTCTCAATAAGAAGGAGACACTGCGGCTTCCCGATGAAATCAGGAATGATATCGAATTTGTATTCGTGGATGATGTTAGTCAGGCTATTGAAAAAGCCGTAATGAAAATCATCATCCCGAATAAGAATCTCGATCAGTCGCTCGAAAGCATCACAAGCCAGCAGGAAAACAAAGTCGACTAAAATTTAGCAATCCGCATATACTGTCGGTAATGTCCATACAAATGTGTAAATCGGTGCATCCTCATGATTTTGTGCGCCGTCAGGAATCCTTTCCTGACGGCGCACAGGGATTCTGACTGGCATAGGGATACACCTTCTGCCTTTTTACACACCAAGAAAGATATTACCTATTGTCCATTAAAAATCGTTGACATTCCAAGCTTAGTCGTTATCTTCTTTTGAGAAATATGTGATCATAGATAAAATTAAGCGTTATTATGTTTTCAAACCGGACTGAGTACGCAATAAGGGCGCTCGCAGAACTGGCCAGCACGGATGATCTGATGAGATCTGATGAAATCGCTGAAAAACAGGGTATTCCTCCCAAGTTTCTTCCACATATCCTGAGTGATCTTGCCAGAGCGGGTCTTGTTAAAACTTCACGGGGATATGGTGGAGGTATTGTCCTGAGCGGTAAACCTGAGAATATCACTTTTAAGGCTATAGTCGAGGCTGTTCAGGGTCCTATAGTGACCTATGAATGCCTTGTTGGTGCTCCTCAGTGCAATTCTGA
>JAJRZO010000321.1 GCA_024275215.1 Candidatus Zixiibacteriota bacterium
CTATCGGAATGTCCAACGGCAACAAGTGCACTAATGTCCCGCCCAATGTCTATGCATGCGATCATATTTTCGAAGTTGCGCAAGCCGTACAGACATGGGGGACTAAGATTCTGTGCAACAATCTCCCAAACAGACCCGGAGGGTCCATATACAGGATCCTGGCTTCAGAGAACAACACTGAGCTTATGATGGATGGCTCATCACTTGCGACACTGAATCGCGGTGATTTTTATGAAACGGACATTATTCCAGGAAGTCATATTTTCGAAGCCAACAAACCGATTTTCGTTGTTCAGTTTATGACGAGCCAGAACAATCCCGACGCCACGACTGGCGATCCGGCAATGGGGAATATGTCTCCGGTTGAACAGTATCTTTACAGCTACACTTTCTCTACAATCGGCGCCGGTCAGTTTTCACAACACTATCTGACCATCATTGCCCACAATGATGATGTCGGTTTCCTTACGCTTGATGGTGTTCCTGTGGATGCATCCAACTACACTCCGATCGAATCATCCGACTATTCCTCAGCCGTACTCAGGTTGGCTGAAGGAACTCACACGACGTACTCTCCGAATGAACCTCATGGCATCACGGTCGAAGGGTACAACGCTTACGATTCCTACATATTCCCCGGCGGCGCGATGTTCGCCCCGATCGCCGATACCACGGGCGACACGACAGCTCCGATCTGTGAAATCGCATACGACAACTGTATGGCATACGGGACAGTAACTGATGTTGGCGACAGTATTTCCGGGATACTCACAGTCATGCTTGATACGGGCAGCGTCAATCTCAGCCTCGCAATCGACCCCAATTTCGTTCCGGGAGATACGGTGCTCTATTACACTGTTTCATTGATTGATCCTGATCAGCCCGGCAGTGGTGCAGCAATTGTATTGGATCTTGAGGGTAACAGATGTGAAAGCGAAATAGCGATTGATTGCGGTCAGCCGTGGGACTGTTATCCGGATCTTCCTCAACCGATACTAATTGTTGAGAATTGTGCCGAGCAGACACTTTCGTCCACAAAGTTCTTCCTTGATGTGCTGAACTGGTTTGATTTTCCGGATGAATTGTTCGAGTCAGCACCTGATCTGCCACCGTGTGGTAACAACCCGAATTCGTCACGCTCATGGGTCGACATCTTTGACCAGGACGGTAACTACATCTATGGATTCTGTGCACTCGGGCAATCATCAGAAATGAACAATATGTGGTTCTCGATACAGGGTGGTATCTGGCCTGATTCGGTCTACATCACAATCACGGATCGTCGATGTGATATAGTTTATACATCGAACATGGCTCCGATCGAGAATATCATATTCCCACCGATGATTGTCTGTCCTGAAGACACATTTGTCGTAAGCATGCAGAATTCCGGAGAAGTTTGTGTTCCCCTTCCAATCGCGGGCGATGTAACTGTCACTGCCGGAGATGCTACATGGGAGAACGGACAACTTTGTTTCGATGCTGACCAATCCGGCACATATATGTTTCATGTTGTAGCCTCCAGTGATTGCGGTGAAGACGAATGCGATATCTATGTTGATGTAACTATTGGCGGCGTAATTCCGACTCCCGAATGGATCAATGTATTCTGTTATGAACCGATATTCAACGGCATTCCGCTTTTGGAAGGTGACATCGTACGGGCATACGATCCTGATGGTGTTCTCTGCGGAATGGATGTGATCGGTGCGGATTGCACATTCGGGTTCATGCCGGTCTACAGGGATGACCCATTCTCTACCGGCATTGATGAAGGCGCTGAACCGGGCGATGTGATCACATTCACGATCAATGGGGAAACAGTGATTACTAATCCGACAGTGATCTGGACAGCAAAAGGCGACATTGTTGAAGTATGTGATTTCAGCACCTGCAAGACGATTCATCTCAATCAAGGCTGGAATCTGGTTTCGTGGAATCTGGACTACTCAGCTTCAATTGAGGACTTCATTGCTGAGTATTTTGACGGCACTGATTGCCTTGATGCTATTCTGTCGTTTGATCAGGGTGCGCAGACGTATGATCCACAACTTCCGGAATTCGCAACTCTCCATTCGGTAGATTATTATCATGGTTATTGGATCAGAGTAAGTTGCGACTGGGATATCGAGATTTGCGGGCAGGTGATTGATCCCGATGAACAGATCGATGCCTATGAAGGCTGGAATCTTGTCAGTTACTGGCCAATGGAGACAATGCTTGTTGAAGAC
>JAJRZO010000322.1 GCA_024275215.1 Candidatus Zixiibacteriota bacterium
ACAACAAAAGTCATTGCGACGATCAAATGTAATATAAGTTTCATCATGCTTCTGAGTTATGCACCATCGACAGACTGTGTCAAGACTAAAGTGTATATCGTGCTGCTAACAATATAAGCAATCCTGCGGGCATCAGAAGCTTCAGTCGTATTTGCAGATGCGCCGGGACCTGTTCAACAGGCTTCGATCGAATCGCATCGATATAGATAACAGCAATTGCCACTACGAAAAGAATCGACAAGATCAGATAGCTGATCGACAATCCAAACAGCAGATAAGCAGCAAACATTACGCATGCAAGCAATGCGAAAGGAATCACAGCTAACCTGATGCAGGATTCGGGGCTGAATTTCACAGCGAGTGTCGTTGTACCGACCGATGAATCGCCTGATATGTCTTCAGCATCTTTTATGATTTCGCGTCCAAAATGAAAAAGGAATGCAAATACTGCTCCAAGCAGTGTAAACCTGATCTGTCCCCATTCCCAACTATTGCCGGCCGCAGCCGCATATAGAAAGGTCAATGCCGATAGTGCAGCCACCCAGATGTTCGAAATCAGCAGCAGGCGTTTGACAAACGCCGAGTATGCGTAGAGCAACAATGCCGTGACAGCCGCTATTATCAGACACGACACATTGACCAACATGGCAAATGCAAGCCCGATTAGCACATGAACAACCGCCGACACAAATCCCTGACTGACCGTCAGTCTTCCCGATGGTATCAGTCTCCCGGGTTTGTTCAAACGATCAGCAGCGACATCGAAACAATCATTTATCGCATTACCATAACCTGCGATGAAAGCTGCACCGAGTGATGCGAACAACAGCGTTGTATTATCTGGAATGTCGCGTAACAGCATTCCGCCGACAACCACTGTCACACCTGCAATCAGATTATTTACAGGTCTTCCAACCGCTATCATGTCAAGAAACATTCGCATCAGAATCGACTCTCCAATCTCGCATAGAGTTTTCCATCCGAGAAATGGTCATTCCTGCCCCATGCAATATCAAGCAGCAATCTTCCGGTTGGCAGATGAAACTCAAACCCGGCGCCTGCGCCATTTCTGAAATTAGCGCCTGAATCCTGCTGCCTGAACCAGGCATTGTCAACGAACAGATGAAACGACGCTTCATCAGACATCTGAAGCTCAGGCTGCAAGACAATCAACGCGTACCTGTCACAAAAGAATTGATCTTCCCTGTATCCACGTAAACGGTCTGCGCCTCCGAGCCGAAAAAGATCCGATTGTGGAATCATTAGTTCATCGGTGATTATACCGGCAGCATCTGCTGTAGCAGAAATGTGCACGAGTTTCCAGGGTGTGACGAACAAATGATAACGACCTTTTAGCCGTGTGTCACTGATACGTGTCTCATCCGGCTTGACTCCCGCGAACCGATACTGTTGCTTTATGCCATAGGCTACATCAAGATCAAGAGTCTGCCTGATCGCAGAACCCGGAATTGTCAATTCGGTGCCGACACCCCACCAGTATCTGCGGGAATGGAACACACCCCTGAAAACTGATCCAACTGGAGTATAACTGCTCCACCCTCCTGATGTTCTCAACGAAACCAGCGCTCCTTCATGATAGAAAAGCCCTGATTCAAGCGACAACTGCTGATACAAACTATCATAACTCGATTGCTTAATCGTGAATTCCACGGAGACAGGTCTGTAAAATAAATATGGTTGATAGTATCCAAACTCGACTTCATGCGACAGCGGGTCTTTCTTGTTGTATCTAATCAAGAACCGCCGACCTCTCCCGAATAGATTCTCGAATTGCAGCGAGGCATTTCCCTTGACATAAGCAGACTGATTCCCGACGCCCGGCTGATATCCGAGGCTTCCATCTAAAGAATTCGAAGGCAGGCGTTTGACACTGAAAACCGGCACACACCGTGAATAGCCATCCCTGAAATCGAGATAAACACTATCATCGACTCGAATGAAACGATGTGTTCCCAATATCCTGCGCGTTTCGTCAAGCGCAGCATCATTGAACGGCTCTCCGGGAATCACTGCTGAGATTCTCGACAGGTATTCAGCAGTCCTTTCATCAACACCTTCTATCCTGCAGGTGTCAAATACCGTGCGGGGACCTGAGACGATCCGCACCGTGAAATCGACAATACCGTCCCCATCAAGCGTCGTCCGTTCAATCGAAACCTGGGCAAACGGATTCCCCGACTCAAGATAGACATGCAGGAGTTCAGGAATGAACTGCCCGATCACATCGGCAGAAGCAGGTTTACCAGAATAATCAACCAGCAAGTGGGTAACATCAACCTGACTATCTCCGACTACCGAGATCGAACCGATACGGTACCTGATCCCGGGAATCACCTGCAAAGTATCCGATGAAATCAATTTGATTTCAGCTTCAGGATATGATTCCGAGAGGAACAGGCCACGCACAGATTCAATCTTAGCCGAGTCAGTATCAGCAGTTGAATACGCACGGCGAATCGCGCCATTGGAAATGTCGCAGTCTCCGCTAATTATAACCTCGAGTTTATTACACAGCCCCACCGAATTGCATATCAGGATAAACATGACCGCTGCAATGATCTTCATCAGAACCTCGCCCTGACAGTTGCAGACGAAATATGTCTCGCATCGATCAACGGGATTTTTTCTCCATCGTACGACAATCGCGCGCTTATGCTTTTGCTGAACCTCAGTTCGGCACTAATACCCCACTGATAGTTACCGCCCGCGCGCTTACCATCGGCGTATTGGAATGGCAGAAAAACATTGTCGTCAGAAACCGAAACACCCTGATATGCGAATCGCACCCCCACTCTTCCCCTCAATGGAAACCGTTTCCAGAATTCCGCGCCGGCTTCGAGCAGAGTCGCCTCAAGATCACTGTTGCGACTGACATCCAGAAGATAGCGAGGTTTCAGAACGAATTCTGTCGAAGCTGTCAGATTGTGCCTCAGCACGAATTTAACCTGATGCTCATCGAATCGCGCATTACCGAGAGATTGACTGTTTTGCGACACTCCGCGAAATCGATATTCAAGCGTAAGAAGATCGCGCGAAGTTAGTTTTGCTTCAGCGCGATTAAGCAGTGATAATCTGTAGTCACTCGATGCAGGTCTCTGCTGTGGTCTGTCAACCTGGTTTTCATCAGCCGTGAATAGAAAAGTAAGCTGTTCACTCGCCTTCGCGCGTACCGACATCCGAAGGCTCCTGTCAAGCCAGTTGCGAGTATTCGTGAACAGACTAATATGAGGAACGAGCCAGGTCAATTTGAATTGCTCCGATTCGCTGCCCTGCTCACTGCTCCTCGCATATATCTCAAGCGAGATTCTCCTGAGAAATGCCAGAGACGAAGG
>JAJRZO010000323.1 GCA_024275215.1 Candidatus Zixiibacteriota bacterium
ATTGAGTATATTGCATTGCAGATAGTTACAACAGAGAATCCGCAGGGGCACAGCCCCTGCGAGCACTTGAACTTATTCAATGGATTCCCGCTTTCGCGGGAATGACACCACTTCCTTCTGCAAACACTATTACTTACATTTTACATCTTGTGGGACAGCCTCAGGTCTCGCGACGTAAGGATTTTCTTGCCGGGGAATGGAATCTACAATACAAAACCTGCAGTAAACTGGCCGAAGAATAAAATGTTTCGGCTATTGGCTTCAAGCAAATTGGGAAACTGTTGAACTCTGACGGCTACAGGTTAATCGTCTTCGGCAAATCTCATATTGATAGCTTTCAGACCTCTGTAACCTCTCTCGATTTCAAACTCGACAATGGACCCGACCTTGATGTCGCGGAACCTTATCAGCTTGAGAAAACGCTGATGAAAGAACACTTCAGGACCTTCTTTCATCTGGATGAATCCATAACCGTGATTCCTCTCCAGACGAACCACCACTCCCCTGTTCACTTGAACCTCTGAATCTCGTCTTGGAAGCCTTTCCATAATTCGCTATATTAGTACAACCTTCGGCATCTATCAAGCAAAAACTGCGTCAGGTGAATTCAAAACAACCTGAAAGCGAAAATCTTCCACCTGTCATCAATCCGATGAACACCCATCTTGTTGAAATACTGTTTCACAGGCCTTGCTTCACGGTCAATAAACGAAACTTCAACAGTTGCCGTGTCACCGGAGACTTGAACCGCTCCAACAATGATCTGATTCCTCAACCAGCGTTCGCGCACTTTTCCGCCTTTGAGAAGAAGTGCGGCAAACTCCCGCCTGTTTTCCAATTCTGATAATGTGCTGTCATAAGTGTAGATTGAATTTTCGCCGAGCAATTCATCGAAATCCAGCAGTTGATCCAAATATCCGATACTGGTCGTATCCTCGCGGAGAGACCCCAGAAAATCCATGACTGTCTGGCGTGGTTCCGGTGTGCCGGAACAGGATAGCAGGAATGCCAGAGCAACAAGAAAAACAACGGTTGCAACTCTCGAATTCATCCTGTGACTACCACTGTTTTGAGATGGATATCCTGTGATTGTCGCCGAGATCGGCGTATGGTACGAAAGCATATCCAAAATTAAAATTGTCGAGCATTATCCCCAGACCGAATGAAACTCCCGCAAAGTTGTCTTTGTCAGAGCCTGTTTTGTAGTCCTGCCCCAGTGTAGAGTAACCGCCGCGAAGCTCAATCGGATTGAGTCCTGTGAAATTCAGGCCTGCGGCGAAATACGGATCATGATCGACCGGCTTGATCACATCGCCTGAGATCACAAATGGTGATGCTTTCAACTGGTGACCGATGCCGGCTCTCAGCACCAGCGGCAGGGAGTCTTTGTGTCCTGATGACATCGCTTTCAACTGGAAGCCTAAATTGCTGACCGATGCGCCAATGCGTGTCCTGTTACTTTTGAATCCATAGACAATACCGGCATCGACAGCAAGCGCATCGGAATCATACTCGTCGAGGCTTTCATATATGAACTTGGCGGTAAGTCCTGCGCTGAATCCTGCCCAGTTGTTATGAGGATTGCCATTGTCGTAGTATGATTCGACTTCTCCAATAGCGTCATCATCGCTCAATGGCCAATGCCATGCCACCGTAGTCGAAATCGCCATATCACCGCCACCAAATTCACCGTCCTGCTTTCCCTCGAGATCAGTTCTGGGAGTTGAGCCATAGTTAAGATAGTTTACCGCCAGACCCAGCTTGCCTCGTTCGCCCCACGAGGTCACATACGTGAGAAAGCCACCCTGAATGCCTGCGATATAGTTGCTGTAGCTGGCCATTACAGCAGAACCCTGGATCTGCGTGATACCTGCCGGATTGTAGTACATAGCGGTAAGATCATCTGCCAGTCCAGCTGAGGCCCCTCCCATTGCCGGGACTTTCGCGCCGACAGGGATTTTCAGAAACGAATAGCCGTATGTGCCGGCTTTCGAGTTGATGGCATAAGCCTGCGAGTAAATCAATATCGACAGGCAGAACATAATTCCTAATGTCAAACGTTTCACAGTCATATCAATTCCTATCGTTGCGGGACTGATAATATGATATTCATATCACCAGTCTCGAACAGTTTTATTGACTATATCCTCGGCGATCTTTTCAATCGCACGAGCTTGTCCGGTTTCTTCCTCCTCGTCTGCCTTGTATATCCCGTACGCCGACAAAGCAGGCTCTTCCCAGATAGTGCCGCCGTCTTTCTTTGTCAGTCTGGCACTGACTGTTATATTCACTTTGTATTCCTGCACCTGATCGTTCTCGTCGTAAGTATAAGCGACACGTTCATAGCGAGTGACTTTTCCCTCCAGTATCGCATCCGCTTTTGATCTTCCGACGACCTTAAGAGTATTATCGGCTACAAATCCATCGATGACACCGGCAGACAAATCTTCCGCGATAGCATACTCCACTGTTTCATTTTCGAAAATCGGCACGGCAATCGTCTTAATACTCGAACCGACCGATCCGGAAAACGAATAGACGCCACATCCTGAATGGATTAAAGCGCAGGTCAGCAGAATCCCTGCTATTGAAGCCTTTACAAGCACCATTTTCTTAAACACTCGATGCTTCAGGATGTTGCATGTAATTTTCTTCATCGCGACATTGCCCGGCCACGCTTGATAACCATATCCACGAGATTGAACCCGTAGAAATATGGCAATTGCTTATAATTGTCAATATCCCAGACAACCATGTCGGCCTGTTTGCCGACCTCGATCGACCCGATACGATCTGCAATAAGCAGCGCATGAGCTGAATTGATCGTAACTGAATTGATTATTTCTGCGGCTGTCATTTTGAGTCTGACTGCCGCGAGGTTCATAATCATTTGGAGTGACACCGTCGCTGAACTGCCGGGATTGAAATCTGTGGCGAGCGCGAGAGGCACACCCGCTTCGATCATCTTCCGCACAGGGGGTATAGTCTTCATGTCGAGAAAATGAATCGTGCCGGGAAGAAGCACGCCGATTGTCCCAGCCTCAGCCATCGCCGATATACCCGCATCCGAGATCACATCGAGGTGATCCGCCGAAACCGCTCCGAGTTTTGCTGCCAGTTCCGCGCCGCCAATTCCGACAATCTCGTCCGCATGGAATTTGAGCGCGAACCCATGCTCCTTCGCTGCAGTCATAATCTTTTCTGAATCCTCGATCTCGAAGACATTTTTTTCACAGAATATATCGCAAAACACAGCAAGCTCATTCCCGGCAATCTCAGGAATCATTTCATCGATCAACAGCTTGATATACCCATCTCTATTGTCGCGGAACTCATCAGGTATTTCATGCGCACCTAAGAAAGTCGGAATAATATCAATCAAATGATTCTGGTCGAGATCACCGATGACTTCGAGTTGTTTGATCTCTGAATCAGTTGACAGGCCATAGCCTGATTTGGCTTCAATAGTGGTCGTACCACATTCAAGCATGTAATCAAGATACCTGATAGCATTGTTGTACAAATCTTCATGCGATGCTTCGCGGAGTTTTCTCACGGAGTTGCGGATACCGCCGCCCGCTTCTGCAATTTCCATATAGAATTTGCCCTGATTGCGCATTTCAAATTCATCTTCGCGGGTGGCGGCGAAAACAGGATGAGTGTGCGGATCGATAAGCCCCGGCGTTACGACCATCCCTCCGACATCGATGACAGCATCAGGGTTTGTCAATTCGATACTGCTTTCAATCTCGGCAGCTTTCCCGACTGCGACGATTGATTCACCGGTTATCGCTACCGCGCCATTCTCGATCACTTCGAGCTTTCCGAGTTCGGAGCCTGCCAGTGGTTTCCGGCTTTTCGGTCTGCAGGTCACGAGTTGACCGATATTTGTGATTACTGAGTCAGCTTGCACAATACTATTCCATCATTGGGATATTAACGCCTTTTTCTTTGGCGAAACGTATGGCTTCATCGTATCCGGCGTCAGCATGCCGCATAATGCCGGTTCCCGGATCGGTCGTAAGGACTCGTTCAAGACGTTCATCCATTTCTTTGGTGCCATCACACACAACCACCATACCGGCATGAATCGCCATCCCGATACCGACTCCTCCGCCGTGGTGGATCGACACCCATGATGCTCCCGCGCTGATATTCAGCATTGCGTTGAGAAGCGGCCAGTCGGCGATAGCGTCGGAGCCGTCTTTCATCGCTTCGGTTTCGCGATTAGGTGATGCCACCGATCCGCAGTCGAGATGATCGCGACCAATCACAATAGGCGCTTTGATCTTTCCTTTGCGAACAAGATCATTGATGATCAGCCCGAATTTCGCACGTTCGCCGTATCCGAGCCAGCAGATGCGCGCAGGTAATCCCTGAAATTGTACCTGTTCATGCGCCATTTTGATCCAGTTGCAAAGTGGTTTGTTATATGAGAACTCTTTCAGAATGACCTCATCAGTAACATATATATCTTCCGGGTCGCCTGAGAGCGCCGCCCAGCGAAACGGACCTTTGCCTTCGCAGAACAGCGGCCTGATATATGCGGGCACAAAACCGGGAAAATCAAACGCATTTTCGAGACCGGCTTTCTGCGCCTGGCCGCGAAGATTGTTACCGTAGTCGAACACAACTGATCCGGCTTTCTGCAAGTCGAGCATCGCCTGAGTATGAATCACCATCGAGTCGTAGGCGCGTTTGATATATTCATCTGGGTTAGCCTTACGAAGTTCGAGTGCTTCGTTGAGTGTCATACCATGCGGGACATAGCCGTTGAGTTCATCGTGCGCCGAGGTCTGATCTGTGACAATGTCAGGTGTGACTCCCATCTTGACCAGCTTCGGAAGAACATCGGCGCAGTTGCCGACCAGTCCGACCGAGAGCGGTTTCTTATTCGAAGTCGCGTCATCGATCCATGCGAGAGCCTCGTCGAGATCTCTTGTCTTGCGGTCGCAATACCCTGTTTTGAGTCTTTTATCGATACGCGCTTCATCGACTTCGACACAAAGCATCGCCGCGCCCGCCATAGTAGCAGAGAGCGGCTGAGCGCCACCCATACCACCCATGCCGCCGGTCAGGATGAATCTTCCTGCGAGATCGCCTCCGAAATGCTTGACGCCACATGCGACAAATGTTTCGTATGTCCCCTGAAGAATCCCCTGAGTACCGATATATATCCATGATCCTGCGGTCATCTGGCCGAACATTATCAAACCGAGCTTGTCGAGTTCGCGGAATTTCTCCCATGTCGCCCAGTGCGGAACAAGATGCGAATTTGCTATCAGCACACGGGGGCAGTGCTCGAATGTCCTGAATATTCCAACCGGTTTGCCCGATTGAATTAGCAGAGTTTCATCCGGCGCGAGGTCTTTGAGTGATTTGACAATGGCGTGATAGCAATCCCAGTTGCGCGCAGCTTTGCCGGAACCACCGTAGATTATCAACTCTTCCGGTTTCTCAGCGACCTCCGGATCGAGATTATTCTTGAGCATGCGCATTGCTGCTTCGGCATGCCATGTCCTGCATGTTTTCTCTGTCCCGCGATCCGCCCGGACGGGAACATATGCCGTTTTATTGGATTAATCTGTCATGTCAGTCTCCTGCAATAATAGTCAAAATCTCTCAGCCGCATAAGAAACAGGGGGAGAGCAGATTAGTCAAGCCTGATTACTGGCGATTGGACTTTAACTGCATTTCGGAATCAAGTTGACAGCGGTCGTTACATATGATATTGTGCCATCACTATGCCGTTTGAGTTTGAAGAAATACTCGAGACGCTGCACATGACCGAGGTCGAGTGCCTCGATGTGCGAACTGTTACAATTGGTATCTCTCTCAGGAACTGCACACGGGGATCTCTCGACGAAACCTGTGAAGCTATACGGTCCAAGATCATCGAAAGGTCAGAGAAGCTTGTCGAAACTGTTGATAGAATTAAAGTCGAGTTCGGAATCCCAATTGCTAATAAGCGAATATCTATAACACCTGTTTCTCTTCTCGGTGGAATATACTCTACTGATGATTTTGTGAAAATTGCTCTCACGCTTGATCGGGTCGCTGCTGATGTTGGCGTTGACTATCTCGCAGGATACTCTGCTCTTGTTCAGAAAGGGTATGCGGATAACGATCACAGTCTGATTTCATCGATACCTGATGCTATTGGTGCAACGAAACGTGTCTGCTCGTCAGTCAATGTCGCATCGACTAAAGCTGGAATCAATATGGATGCTGTCAGAGAGATGGGAGAGGTTGTTTGCAGGACTGCTCAGAATACCGCCGATGAGGGCGGAATCGGCTGTGCCAAACTCGTAACATTTGCCAATGTCCCCGAAGATAATCCGTTTGTCGCAGGTGCATTTCACGGTGTTTCCGAACCGGAGTGCGTAATCAATGTCGGTATCTCAGGCCCGGGTGTTGTATTGCATGCCATCGAACGGTTCCCTGATGCTGACTTCGGTACTCTCGCGGAGGTTATCAAACGGACAGCATTCAAAGTGACCCGTATGGGCGAAATGGTCGGACGAAAAGTCTCGCACGAACTCGGTGTCGAATTCGGCATTGTCGATCTCTCGCTTGCCCCAACTCCGCAGGCGCGCGATAGTGTCGCCAGAATACTTGAGGCTATAGGTGTCGAGCGGTGTGGAGCGCATGGTACTACTGCGGCTCTTGCTATCCTGAATGACAATGTCAAGAAAGGCGGCATGATGGCGTCGTCGTTCGTTGGTGGCATGTCGGGCGCGTTCATACCTGTGTCCGAGGATGCGGGTATGATCGAGGCTGTAAGGACTGGATCTATTACGCTCGACAAGCTGGAGGCGATGACTTCTGTTTGTTCTGTCGGACTTGATATGGTAGCGGTTCCGGGCGATACCCCACCTGAGACAATCTCTGGTATAATCGCAGACGAAGCGGCTATCGGTGTGATCAACAACAAGACTACCGCAGTCAGGATAATACCTGTTCCCGGCAAGAAAGTAGGAGAATCTGTTGTTTACGGCGGCCTGCTCGGTGAAGCGCCGGTCATGGATGTCTCCCGATTCTCATGTGACAGGCTCATTCGCCGTGGCGGGCGGGTCCCGGCCCCGACTCAGGGACTTAATAACTAAGCAATTTTATTCGAAGCAAATCTACTTGCGGCTAATCCTCAAACAGGTGTTTTTCTGACTGGTATGCCTGATTGAGATTCTCTATCAGTTTGTCGATATCATCTTGCTCGAATCCGGCAATTTGAGCGAGCGGCAATGAAGTAAGATTATCAATGTGGCGATCATCGAATCCGCAGTCAATATGTTTTGCCAGTTGATCACAGAAATTGATGATGAAAGCGATTGGGATTTTCGATGCAGTGAGTTCGTTGAACTCGGCATCTTGAGTCTCGTTTTGGGGATCGTGATGATTTGAGATAGCCGATGTCAGTGTTGACGGGAAATTCCATTTTTCTAACAGGAGCCTGCCGACCTCGACATGCCCGAAACCGAGTTGTTCATTTTCAACTTCGAGAAAAGTCAGATTTTCCGTCTCTACCTGTGTGCAAACTGCTTCGTACTGTTCCGAGAGCTTTTGCGAGAGAATGAGCTTGCCAAGATCGTGCATCAATCCAACGATGAATGCCTCCTCGACCTGAGGATGCCTGATCTTTTCTGAGACAATACGGCTCGCCATAGCTGTTGCCAGCGAATGCTCCCATAGTTTTTGTTCTATGTCACTTTCGCCCTTTTTCTTGAAAAGACTATGGGTCGATGATGCAACAACAAGAGATCTAAGAGTGCTGAATCCGAGAATCAGAATAGCTTCTTTCAGCGTTCCAACTCCTTTGGGACGCCCATAGAACGATGAGTTCGAGAGCTTCAAAACCTTGGCGGAAAGCGCCTGATCCGCCGAAAGCACTTTGCCCAACTGAGCCACTTCCGTATCCATGTTACTGGTGAGTCCCATCACTGTTGAGACAATTGCGGGTGAGGCGGGTAATTCACCCATTGTTGAAACTATTTTGGCAGCAACCTGATTCGGGTCGATAATCTGTGTATTTTGCATTTTCAACTCCAAAGCTTTCTTAATTCTATCGGCAGAAGTTCCAAATCTCTGAATGACAACGCTCTAAGAGGATTTTGTCTGCTCTGGCAAGCAAATTGACATACCGGGTCGAAAAAAACAATATTGTGCTGAAATTGAACATTTTTCAGGCATAATAAAAGTTGCTCTAAAAATGCAAATTAACTATTGACAAACTAGTACAATCACCATATATTTCTCACATCTTGAAGGGAAACTTTGGTTACGGCTTATCCTCGAAGCTTATACTGACGCGGTTTTTTAGTGGCCTGATTGGCTGCGATGATGTTCTTCAATACGAATGACTTTGTGAAAAGAATCTGAAGTACTAACCCTCTAACCGGGAAACGATAGCAGCGCAACGCTGCGTCGAGTCTGTCAGAGAGAAAAAACTGCAAAATCTGTTGCAATGCAGCAGAAACTGGTGAGATTGGAACGAGAGCTTGCGCTAATTATACTGTGTAATTATACGATACTTAATGATGAGTAAGCTTATAGTTCGACTGAGCATCATGAGTTTTTCAACCGTTCCAAGGAGGAGTCTGATGGCGATTTCTTTTCACCGATTTGCGGCATTTATAACTATAGTAATGTTGCTTGGAATGTTTGCTTCTTCGGATATATATGCGTCCGATGACGCTTTGAAGCTTTATGTCAATGTTGGCGATACCACCATATCCAGGGATGCTGATAGCGTTGTGATCTCTGTTTTTATGGAGAACTTTGAGGACTCTATCGGCGGTATGGAACTGTGGCTTTATATCAACCAGGATGAAATTCTCAGATTCCGCGCCGACTCCGTCTGGCAGTCTGATACGACTTTCGAGAATTGTACGGATTCAATCTGTACAGCATGGATCGGTGATTCATGTATTGCCTGGGAGTACGATCCATCAACCTGCGCTGATACTATTGTTGAGGAAGGCTGGGTTCAGAAGGGAGCGACTGATCTTAGCGGCACTATGATTGAGAACTGGGATTTTGTGACATCGAATGTGCTTGATCAAAACAGGCGGTCGCTTAAAATCGTTGGCATCGCGAATCAGTCTAGTGGTGAGTCGAAAGCCATTCCCCCGAATTCCGGCAATGCGTTGCTTGTAAAGCTTGTGGCTGAAGTCCGTGAGGATCATCTCGATTCGATGGGAATGGTCCCTGACTCCCTCTGCCCCGATAGTATTGCAGGCGACTTGGGAGTTACCAGTATTCTTGTATGGGACTATGTCTCACGATTCTCTGACCCCAACAATAGTCTCATTGGCTGGGTTTGGGAGTATTTATGTATAGATTCGGTCTGCATAGACTATGATTCTGTAGGTGATTCCTGCATAACATGGGAGTGTATCGACTGGGATGAGACAGATTCGTCAGGTCATGTTGACACTAATCAAGTGAAAATGTTTGATGGTCAGGTTTTGCTGGATTGTGCCACATGTGACTGGGTTGGGGGAGACGCTGATGGGTCAGGCTATATAGATATTGATGATGTGGTCTACATTATCAACTACATTTTTGGAGGAGGTCCCGACCCGATTCCGGATGTTCTGGCGGGTGATGCTGATTGCACTGGCTATATAGATATTGATGATGTGGTCTATCTCATCAACTATATATTCGGTGGTGGTCCGGCCCCATGTCCATGTGATGAAATACCTGATTTCCCGTAATCTTTGATAATTCTCTGGTTCGGGAATGAATGCAGAATTAGATGGAAAGAGAATTTTAGTAATGAAAAAAAGTAAGCGGCTACAAGCCGAAGAAGAAGAAAAGAGAAGGGAGGTTTTGAAAGAAGAAGAGGCGTTTTTTGTTCAAACCGACTAGTCAATTGCAACTGAATTGAGCTTGCGAGATTCGGTTACAGACCTTGCTCTTGTTGTACGGCCTAATTTGTGTGATGAGTGCAGGAATTGACAAATCATTGAGGGGGACTATTAACGTTAGTTGCTCTCAGGTGCTAACCTGAAAGACAACATGGAATTCTTAAACTAAAGGAGCACAATGATGAGACGCAGTTTCTTAGTAGTCTTAATGCTTCTTCTTGCTAGTAGCCTTGCTTTAGGCGCTGACTACATCAGAATCGATACCGATTCAATTGTTAAGGGCACGAATGTGGATCTCAATTTCTATGTGACCCGTGAGTGCCCGAACCCGTCGTCGGTTCTCGGTACGAGTAACGGTTTTGAGATGACCGCTACGGGTTGTACGTGGACATTTAACTCTTACACTCCGGATCCGACCGCAACTGCTTGGTTCAATCTGGGTGGATTGCTCTTTACAGACGGTTTGACAGGCACGACCAATTCTGGTGCGTTCCTG
>JAJRZO010000324.1 GCA_024275215.1 Candidatus Zixiibacteriota bacterium
GTTATCATTTAGAACTTCTGACAGTTCCTTGACAAGGTTTATTCAACCCGATATAATCGAAACACCTTGAGTAATAGAAAATTCAAATCCCGTATTCTTATCAGAATACTCCAGATTCTTCTGATCGCTGTTCTGTTTTACTTCATTGGCAGCAGGATCATCTCAAACTGGAGTGAGATCAGCGGCTATGAGTGGCATATCAACTATGCGCTGCTGGCGTTATCGCTTCTCGTGATGCTACTCGCTCTTGGCGTGATGAGTTCTGTACTTGAGAAAATCATAGCGTTTTTTGGAAAGCATATCTCATATCCAAAGGCATTCAAAATCGCCTATCTGTCGCAGCTCGGACGATATATCCCCGGCAAAATCTGGCAGGTTCCGGCGATGGTTTACCTTGCTGGCAAAGAAGGAGTGGGGAAAGGCGAAGCTGTTACTGTGTTCGCTCTCGCACAATTGTTTGCGACATCGCCGGCGATTCTTGTAGCTGTACCTATGCTGCTGTTTACGGGCGCCATTGTCAGCGAGTCGATTGATCTGCGCACAATCGGGTATATTCTGGCACTTGTCGTTGTGGCATCGATCGGTATCCTTTTGAAACCGGAATGGCTGAGTCGCCTGATGAATTTCGCATTGAAAAAAATCGGCAAAGCCGGTGTTGAATTTCGCATCAAAAAAAAGAGTGGCGGGTTGATTCTTTTGATGTATTATATCGGCTGGAACTTGTATGGCCTGGCGTTTTACCTGTTCCTGATTTCTGTTTCAGGCTTTCCGACAGGTCATGTTTTGCAGGCGTCAGGTATATTCTGCGCCGCATATCTGATCGGATACTGGAGCATATTCGCTCCCGGCGGCATTGGAGTGCGGGAAGCCGTACTTGTCATTCTGTTGACGCCATACCTCGGTCCCGGAATGTCGGCGGCTGTGGCGGCTGCTGCGAGACTCTGGTCGATTATCGGCGAGTTGATAGCGTCTGCGATAGCGTGGCGAGTGAAATGAGAGGTGACTGATTGGCTAAAAAGAAAAAAAAGGCAGTACAAGCTCCCAGGGATATCCATCCTGCTCGAAAACCCCAATTCAACAGGATTTTCGAGTCGCGATACTACTTCGCTTACTATGCGATTGCAATTGCAATTCTGACAATAATCCTTTTCCGGGAATTCGTATTCTCTAATCTGATGCTGTTCGGTTCTGATACTCTTCTCGCAGGTGTATATTTCCGGGAATTCTTCGTAGAGTATTTCAAAGCACACGGCTCTGTTCCCTTGTGGGATCCGTATATTTTCGGCGGCATGCCGTTCGTGGATGCTTTCCACGGAGACATATTCTATCCGATTAGTTTTGTTTTCAAGATGATATTTCCATTATTCAGAGCGCTTGGCTGGGTGCTGGTATTTCATGTTTTTCTCGCGGGAATCAGCATGTTCATGTGTGCGCGAGCATTCAGGTTCGGCAATCTGGCGTCGTCGATTGCAGGCATATCATACATGTTCGCTCCGTATCTTGTGTCGTTCGTCGCTCCCGGACACGATGGCAAGATGTTCGTAACTGCTCTGTTTCCGTTCACCATGATGTTTCTCGAACGGGGGATGGAACGGAAGTCATACCTCGACTTCATCGGTCTCGGCACGGTGATCGGGTTGATAATACTGACTCCGCATCCCCAGATGGCGTATTTTTCGCTCTGGGCAATCGGTTCATATTTCATTTTCAAGCTCGCGGTTCGATACCGTAAAGAGAAATCCATACGATCTTCGGGAATATTGACTTCGTTATTTGTCCTCGCGATTATAACAGGGCTTGCCCTGTCTGCTATTCAGTTCTATCCGGGGTACAAGTATGTCAAGGAACATTCGCCGCGCTCCGGTGAAGGACGCGGCGGGTACGAATGGGCGACATCATGGTCGATGCACACTGAGGAAGCAGTGGGTATGCTTGTTCCGCTGTTTGCGGGAACCGACAGCGCCGATGGAAGACTCTACTGGGGACGTAACCTTTTCAAAGATAATACCGAATATATCGGCGTATTCCCGATCCTGCTCGGTATTCTCGGACTAATGTTTTACAGAGACACAAGAAAGTGGTATTTCCTCGGGCTTGGAATTATGTCGCTGATTTATGCTTTGGGTGCGACTACGCCATTATTCTATCTGTTCTATTATTTTGTGCCGAATGTCAAATCGATGCGCGCACCATCGATGATAATTTTCCTGTTCTCATTTTCTTTTGCGTTGCTGACCGCTGCGGGAGTTCAGTATATCCTGTCGGGATTCCTGTCCGATAAACCTGACCGACGCGGCAAAGCGCTGAAATACCTGATGATCACGGCTATTGTATATGCAGTATTTGCACTGCTCTGGACAGTGGCGGGCACGGGGATGCTTGGTTTGTACAGGAGTATATTCTATTCGAATATGGCTCAGGCAAAACTGACTGCCGCGGAAGGGAATCTCGGTACAATAATCGCGAGTTTGTGGCTGGTAGCTGTTCTGTTCGGTGCGACATTCTTTGTTGTGAAGATGATTGCGACCCGGA
>JAJRZO010000325.1 GCA_024275215.1 Candidatus Zixiibacteriota bacterium
AGGAACGTTGATATATCTGTCGGTGAAATTCAAATTCTTGTCGGGACGAATCGTTTCAAGCAGTGCGGATTCAAGCCCCTGCACAGAAAGGAGTCGTGGATGATCTATTCTCTCGATCATTATGACCGGGTCATTCTGTTCGCAATCTCTGAGTGAGCGGATAATGGTTCCAGGGCGATTTCCGACATTAACACGCCACTCGCCCATCATTTCACTTTCACTCTTAATCTCTTCGATCGACAAAGAGACGAATCTTCTGCCAAGAGCTTTTGCGATGGATCTTGCCAGTGCTCGCATGCCGAGACCGGGGGGACCGGTCAGACAAATCACTCGACCTGATTTGCTGTCACTGTTCTGAGCTGCGGCCATGATTTCAAGTATCTGCTCTTTGGCTCTCATCATACCGAGGATATCTTTGTCGAGAATCTTCCGGGCTGCGCTGATGTCGAATTCTTGATCTGATGACCGTTGCCACGGCAGCGATATGAGCCAGTCAAGATAGTTTGATATGACTGCGAATTCAGATGAACCCGGAGTAACTTTTTCCATTCGAAACAGCTCCCACTCAGCCGCATCATGCACATGTTGTGGGAGTTCAGTCAGCCGAATCTTGTCTCTGTACATATCACTCTGTATCATGACCACTGCTTCACTTCAAATCGGTACACATGTGTCTTGCCATGATAATAGCACCGGAGTGTCAATGTGTCCAGAGAATCCGGCTTGATGTGCCACAATTCTGATCTGTTGATCAGACTGTTTGAAGAACTTGAGGAACACGGATTGTCAGCCTGAAACCATGAGATTCGTTTTCTGATGGTGTTGCTTTGAGGTGCAGTTTCCGCTTTAGATTGATATATGCAAACCGCTCAGAGTTTGATTTCAACAACTGCACAATATTCCGGGCTGCAATTGCAAGGTCATCCAGGTATTGCAACTCCAGTTCGATCTCGCTGTAATCGTCGAATACTTTGATTGTCGTTTGTATATCATTTTGAGCTGTTTGCTCAGGATCCGATTTGCTGTCGAGTTTTTCAAGATTCTCGATAGCCGTAACTTTCGATGTCCCCGGTACTGTTTGTTTCAGTATTTTCGACGGCACACCTATTCCAAGAATAAAACTCGAAAGCGTGTGTGGAAGCGGTACCGCCATTATGGGGATGGACTTCATAACAATCTGGAGATCATCTTTCTTGCAGTATTGAGCCAGCATGAACCTGACTGTCTCTGTCACTTCGCAGATGTCATCGATTGAAGCGATCAGGTATCGTATAGTATGCGGCTCGCCGTATAGTTCTGAAACATAGCTGTTCATTGTACTATCAGTAGGTATCGGCATTCAAGCGAGAAACTTTCGGAATTGTGAATAAACGAAAAAGCCGTCTCCGCATTAAGCAGAGACGACTTTTTCTGAAACAAGTCACCTTACAGGTCGAATGTAAAGCCTATTCTATGATTTTCGCCAAAAGCATCACCCTGTTCGGAGATGTAAGCGTAATCAAGACCATACTTATTGGCGATCTTGAGTCCTACGCCAAGCGTGAATTCACCGCCGTTGACACCACCACGCACGGCAGCAAAGTAATCCTCCGCAAACTGGTAGGAATACTCAGCGCCCATACGAAGCGTAATCTCAGACTTGTGCTGGATCTTTTCGATATCGACGGGAATGGTGAATCCTTCGACCGGGAACAGCGCCACGCCGATACGGAAAGTGGCTGGGACTGTCTTGTCGAGTTTGGTTCCGAGATCAGACGCAGTCACGCCGAGATTCATCGTCTCATTAACAGCGTATCTTACACCCGCGTCGAAACCGACACCGGTCTTGGTGTAGTTATCGAGTTTCTGGTAGGCAACTTTGAAGTTAAACCCGACCATCAGATTTTCGAGCTGATTGCCGTATTACGCGATGAACACATGGTCATTAGCATCAAAAGTACCGCTCGTGTTTCCACCGCCATCATAGGATGGAACATCAGCGGTTCCGGAATTCAACCAGGAGAATCCGAGCGCACCGAACTCGAACTGACCGGCAAATGCAAGATAGTTGTACTTCCGGTCGTAGTCCATGTTGGATGCGATCATGCTTGAGAAAGAGAACTTCTCAACCTGTGACAGGCCGGCTGGGTTCCAATAGCCAGCAGTAGCGTCGTTGGCTACTGCGACATAGGCACCGCCCATTGCGAGAGCTCGTGCCCCCACACCCATGCGCATCATCGGCATGGAGTGGTTGAATTCAGTGGCTACGGCAACCTGCGAGCAACCCACCACCAGCAGGATGAAAAGCGCCAAACTCAAAGTCAGCGTCTTTCTTGAGTTTCGTTTCATTGTTCAATCACCCTTCGCTAAAGGTTTCCGCAGGACCGGGGATTACCCCCGGTCCTACTGGTGAGCTACTTTGATATGACAGCTATCTTGACCACTTTGTGCTGGCCATCCTGCGTCGTACAGTATGCAAAATAGACACCGTTCGCGACGCGTACGCCGTCAGTCGTCATTCCATTCCAGTATACCTGACCTGCCGAATTTGCATTGAGTTCTATAACTTCTTCACCACCGAAGTCATAGATCTTCACTGCAATACCATTACCTTCGAATCCGGATACGATGAGAGTTCTCTCACCCTGTGACGGATCGAACGGGTTCGGGTAGTTGTATGGCTCGCCAGCGTCTGTATACTCATCATCACCAAATGCAGACCATATACGCTCACGCGGATTGCCCACATTATCGTTAGCGACGATTCTTGTCCGAGTACCCGGAGTCTTGCAGTATCTCAGAGTCAAATCACCGTTCTGGAGTACATCAGTCTTGTATGAACCGGGTTCGAGATCGCCGGAAGCCTCGGAGATGAGGATATCATCTTCGTACACGAAGACTTCCTTGACGCCGGAACCGTCGTCAGCAATCGTGATGACTGTCGGACAATCGTTCGGCAGCGCATCGAGCTTGCTTGTGCGTGTTTCGCCCTGAGCAAGAATCACCGGACCATCATAGTCGACAGCCAGAATCTGGAACCATGGATCAGCCGGATTGCTGACACAGTCATGGATTCCATGATTCTCGAGATAGAACTCATCCCATTCACCATAAGAAACTGGATCGCCGGTGCTGTAGTAATAGGCGTAGTCGCTTCTCTCGCCATCATAGATAGCGACAGCGATTGCACGCTCATCCTCGAGTTCATAGTGAGTCGTAATCGTCACTGTGCCGGTTTCATCATCATAGTAGTAACCGACCTGACCCGGGAAGAACGTGCCCAGGAAGAACAGATTATCATCCTGGTTCGGATGTGCTGAGTTGGTGTCGTTGCTTTCGATCGCTAAGACATCGACGAAGACCTTCTCCCAGTCGATTCCGGATTCGGCATCCGAGAGACTGAAAGTAATAGTCGGGTTCTTCGAGACATAGTAGTTGTCGAATACGACATCCGGAGGGGTGCAATCGACGTTGAATGTCCAGGTCAGCGAATTCCACGCGCCCTGGTTGTTCTTTGCTTCGATGTACACAGTATGCGATCCACAATCAAACGGCGGCGCACTGCACTCGCACCCTTCATCGTACATATCATCACAGTCATCAGTCATGTAGATTGAGAGCAATCCACTGACATCATCCCAACAAACAGCTGTCTTGTAAGCATCATTACCCTGTTCGAGGATTGTGATACCATCAATTTTAACAACAAAGTCGTCAAAATTGATATCGGCGAACTCATGAGTCGACACATGGAAGACGAACTTAGGCATTTCACCTTCCTGCGTCGGACTGGTGTAGTAGTTTTCACCGTCGCTGGTACACCATGGATAGGCATCGTAGAATTCGATATTCACGTTGCCCTCAGGTTCGTTAATATGCTGAGCGACTGCGAAAATACCGTACAAGCAACTTGTTGAGAACTGTACGGTATGGTTCTCAGTATCAAACCAAGCATCATCTCTCAGTTTGTAGATGCCGTCGGATTTCCATTCGCTATAGTCCGGATCCCACCTGAGAACAGTGAGGGATTCCGCAGGAACGTCAATGGAAGGATCATACGACATCGTAATCTGAGCGTAGTGGTTGTCATCGAAACAACAGTAAGATGATGACAGCACCTGGTAACCACCACCATCGGCTTTCGGTGACGTATCGTCGTAGTCAGCACAGCCAATGTAGTTGGCGTATATGCTGCCGTTGTGGTTCGCAACCGGTACCCAGTCATCCTGAGGTTCACCTGATTTCGGCAGCCAGGTTTCCATCATGATCATACAGCCGTAGTGGTCGCCATCGGGCAGATTCACTGTGACTTTATCATCGATACCAGTGTAGGTCGATGGCAGATCATCCCAGTAGGTGTATGTCTGAATCATAGAACTGACTGCGCCAGTACCATCAGCGGAACCTACGAAGAAGATCGAATAACCTCCGCAGACATATCCGTACGGGTGGACATCTTCCTGGAAGAGCGTGCCGCCATTTGTATTCGGATTGAGATCAATCACCTCATAGTTGAAGTCAGGAGGATCATTGAAATCATCCTGATACACTCCGAGGGCAACCGGCTCGTTTCCAGACGGAGCGGTCACACGGAGAACACCCTGTGAGTTATCGTTCTGGTAATTCTTCATGATGACCAGATCAGTCAACTCGCCGGCGGCGAATGTCAGTCCACCGTTGCCGTCAGCAGTAGCGCTGATCTGTGTTGCAGTCGCTTCGTTGGAGTTAGTTCCATCCGAAGCAAGCATGCGGAAGTTATGAGTTCCGGTGATCGAAGAAGCATCGAACTCAGTCCACCAAAAACCGTTACCCAAACCTACAGTGCCTGTTTTGACACCTGTCGTAATGTTACCAGTTCCAATACCGATCCATGCGTCACCGTCCTGATACTGGAAGAGTACTTCGGAGGCGTCACCAGACCAATCGTAACCATAGAGTCTGTTACCGTAGTAACCAATCACCGAAGTGACCGGAGCTGATTGATCGGTGATGTAACCATAGACCGGACCGAACGTGGTCTTGTTACCGACCAGATCCCAACCGTAGAAGTAGAACCTGTATGTACCTTCCGGCAGACCGGAGATGTTGAACGAGCTTGTTTGTTCGCCATCAGTCGCCGGGTCAATCGTCTGGTAGTACATCGAGGTTCCACTGTTGTTTCTCAGTTCAAACGCAACCTTAACGATGCCGGAGTTAGCGCCGCTCCAGGAAGCGTCATCCTTGAACATTGCATAAAGGTCGGCAACCGGCATGCAGGCGTTAAGATCGAGCTGCGGATCGTTGTTAGATTCAACGTCCTGATCGCAGATCTTGGTCGCTGCAATCGTCGGGTTGGTCTCGTCGTTGTACAGTGTCCAGTAATCAGAGTCAACGTATCTTCCGGCGCGGTTGTATGCGCGCACTCTGAAGTGGAATGATCCGTCACTCGTGATCGTATTTAACCACTGTGCATTGTATGGCGGATAGTAATCCGTTGACCAGGTCAGCCACGTACCGGAAAGAACATTCTTGTACATGAACACAACCGAATCAATCGGGATATCCGGATTGTCATGCGATGCACTCGCCGTAAATATGGTGTTGTGCCCGATAAATCCGGAGTCTGCTACCGCCGTGCCGCTTGGCAACGTTACGCTCTGCAACGAAGCATTCGGCAGTTCGTTAGCGATAAAGATCTTGGTAGCAACAGGATTCTGATCGACATTGAATGACGAATCGGTCAGAACCGCTCTCACCCAGACCCAGCCGTCAGCTACCGCACCCAGCGTCTGCCAGGTTGCCGGGAAGCTGCCGCCAACATCATATGATGTGGCGATATCGTGCCAGGTTGTCGGAGCGCCTTCCGTAGCATACTGATATGTCACAGAGTACATATTGTAAGCATTGAGTGCGCCCGCTGTAAGTGAGATGTTACCCCAGTAGTAGTTTTGCCACAAGAGGCTCGTGATAACAGCCTGGTTGGGATCAACGTCAAGGATCGTAACCTGGATCGTATCTCGCGTAACAGGTCTGTTGAGCACATCAGTCTTTTCGACGATGAGCCAGGCAGAAATATACCTGTTCATGATATCGTCGTCAGTGTACAAGCCAAGCGTGTATGGATTAAACGTGGCTGTGTACCACGGATCAGCCGCGCCCTGTGCTACCCATGTGATAGTACCAGGATTCGCAGACAGCCATCCGTATCTGATGCCGGCAACTTCCATAGTATCCGACATTGGGATCGTCTGCGACCAGACTGTCATGTCTGATCTTGCCTGAGCATAGACCATACCCGTACCGCTCAGTTTAGTCGATGGCGTATAGAATGTGATTCCATTCGCCTCGAACTGGCTGAAAGCTATCGGGGCAGCCATGTTGTCGACAAACCATCTCATGTCGGAGTTGACTGTACCTGTCGGATCGAATGTGTTGTCATCGAAGACGCCGTCATCATCGTAATCCCACATTACATTGCCTGTAATATCAGTTGCGATGACACGGAAATCCCAGAAGATATTGCTCGTCAGACCGGCGGTATTGTATCCGTAGTAGACGTAAGTACCCTCGTCTGTGGCGGGCATCAACACGCCTATCAATGTGTAATTTGCAAACACATCCGGATCGGTTGTCTTCCTGACATATAGTTTGAGATTCGCAAAGTCATTGTATGACTCCTGAATCTCGGCGTAGAAGTCAACCGTACCGGCGATTGTCGGTATGCCGTTAACATCTACAGCCTGCTGACATGTCAGAACGATATCCGTCGCGTGACCGTCGAGAACAACCGTCACGTATGGCGTAGCCTGATTGTTGTTCAGGTTGTCGTAGAACACCGCACGAAGAATTACAGTGTCTCCGTCAACAAACGCCATGTTATTCCAGTTACCCTCGAAAGTATCACCAAACGCGGGTATTGTCTGAACATCAAACACGCTGAATGCCGACTCACCGTTAGCCATGTAATCGGAGAGCAACGCGTGCTCAAAGTCAACACGAGTAACCGGTGACGGATCATACGCCCAGTCATTAACTCTCGCCCAAACGTTCAGCGGACGCAGGACTGAATTCATCTTGCGTACTCTCTGACCGTCGGTCGGGTAGATAATTGATGCCGAAGGCGCAACTGTGTCAGGCGCACATACATTGAACGGGAATGTGCCTGTGTTCTGGTCATTACGTGTCACACGCACCCAAACCGTGTTCGTACCTTTCGCGAAGTTCGTCGCATTCAGGTAGAACTGGAACGGCATGGCGTCAACGCCTTCATAGTAATTAACTCTCTGATTGGGATCATCAAGAGTATTTACGAAGACATCAACCGTGAACGTATCTCCCGGCACGTATGACGGGACGTCAATCTCGACCAAGTTCATCGTGTCGAGAGTTATGTCAAATCCGCAACCGGTCTGTGCTGAAACAGCGCCGTTTACGGAGACAAGATACGGAGCAAGTGCGACATAGAACCATGTGAACTCAAAAGCGGGACATGCCGCAAGAGCTTCTGTCCATGTCTGACCATTGCCAAGCGTATCGACGCCGACAGTCATAACGTCATACACATTACGATTCGGCGGGAATGTGAACAGAGATGTCATTCCTGCCTGATCGATAGTGTCGACAAACTGCTGACCGCCGGCAACCTGGCTCATCAGATCATAGAACATCCATGGTCCCGGAGTCCCGGTACCGGCATCCTGATGACGAACATAGAGTGAACAGGCTGCGGCATCGCCTTCCGGAGTCGAGAGGTTCAGCGACAGTGAGTTGAATACACCGTAAGCGCCTCCCGTTGCCGGATAATCGATGCAGATATCCGGAGCTTCACAGTCAGCGATCATCGCGACAGTAGTGAAGTTGTACTCGGTGTTGTTAGCATCGTCGATTGTGCGGACAAAGAACTGATAAGTCAAGCCAGGCTGGACTATGACAGTACCATCGGTTGTCCAGGTGGTGTCATTTGACGAGCCAACCGGAGTCGTCCTGTCAGCGACATCCCAGACGCCATCGCCGCCGTCCCAGAAAACCAGATACAACGAATCGTCGGTGTTGCTGGCTTTCCAGTCGAGCATGATCGCACACGGACCCTGAGACGGTGTCAACATTGTGACAGGCTCAGGAGGATCAGTGTCAACCCTGTATGCCATCGCATTTGTGTTACAGGTAGCAACGTTGGTGTTACCTGCATCATCTGTAAGCACTACAGGAACAGTGTGCACATTGGCGCCGACATCAACAGCCCAGAAGCCTCCGTCAGCTACTGTCCATGTATAGATGTAATTACCAAATGCGTTAGTATCGGCTATGCACTGTACCTGATTTCCACCGAGACCGGAATTCATCAGGTCGAGTGCGACCGGGCATGTTGAAGCCAGGTCCGGAGTATTAGAAGCATCGATCTCGAACGCTACATCATCACCTATATTAATAATGTTGTTGGAATCGAGATCCAGCTCACGCGTGTATGAAGCTGTAACCGGACAGTCTGGTGGATCGTTGTCAACCGGGAAGTGCGCTAACGCAGAATCCACATTCCAGTTGCACGCGTTGTCATAAGCCCAGACCCAGAATCTTGAACCTGTTGAATCGGCATCCAGATCGAGGTTGCCTTGTGACAAGCCAAGTCTTCTGGTGTATCTGCGATCACCAGCCGCATCGTCGAGAATGATCGTGTCGGCATAACCCCAATTGGTCATGTCAGCCCACACAGAATCAACTTCATCGTACGGGTTGGTGGTCATGTATGCAAATATCTGAATCGTGTCGCCTATCGCGGCTGTGCCATCGTTGTTGGCATCATACACGAGGTCGACCCAAACCGAATCGCCGTCGAACAGCGGTTTCTGGTTGTCGATAGCATACGGCACGAGCAACGAATCGATAAGCTGGTTACCCGGCTCATCTTCAACTGTTACGATCAGATACCAGAATCCGGATGCGACATCCAGTGGTGGTGTGATCGATGTCTCAGGCAGTTTCCAGCCGAGAGTCATACCTGAATCGGCTCCCACAGCTATCGTGTCAGTGAAGGCTTGTGCCGACCCTCCGCCAAATACCTGAATCTGAGCGTACGCCTTGTAAATTTCGAAGACGTTTACCGTATCCCAGGCAATGATGAAGATCGAATCGCCGAGGTTGACCATTCCGTTGCCGCCGCAACTGTCGTTGTCTGCAGCAAGCATGAAATCAATCGTTACCTCAGGTGGCTTTGTGTCGAAAACCAACACGCGGCCATCACCGGCATGCATAGTACTCTGATCCTCATAAGTATGTGGCCAGGTTCCAGATGCATTATATCTCAGCGTATCGGTCACTCCTGTGGGAGCGAAGCCGTTTTGAGCCAGCTCAATGCCATTCTGGAATATCTTCAGGCCAGCAAACTCATCATTCCAAGTCGGATCGACCCTGGCAGAGTCGATATCAACTTCGAACCAGTAGAAAACAGTGTCGCCCGCCGGGATCGTGTCATTAAGACCCGTAAACGCTAGCGTCGTGTTCTCAGCGAAGTCAGTTGAACTGCCAAGGTCCAGGACCTCAGCTATCTTTGTACCGCCAGTGTGAAGAGTGTCATCACTGCGATAAAGATAGATATTCTCAAACATATACGGTTCGTCATTGAAAGAGGCAACCGTAATCGCTCTGAGAGTATCCTGACTGCCTGTTAGGTTGGCAATATGGAATTTGTAAACCCTGGCCGCATCTGTCCTCGCAGATACTGTGTGGACAGTATCACCTGTCGTAGCAGCCAAGTATATCGAGTCAGCATGCGTATCGATATGGTAAGGGTGTATCAATTCCACGGCCATACTTGCCGAGCCGGAGAATGTGGCAGCAACTATGCCAGCAGACAGGTCGTCACCGCCTCCTCCGAGTGAAAGATCTCCTTGCGCCCAAGCGCTGCCGGAAAGCATTAACCCGGCTACAAGGAGAAAAAGAAAGGTGCGAACGTGTTTCATTCGACAACCCCCTGCAGTAGGTTGTAAGGTTACTGGTTTCTTTTCCGTCATTG
>JAJRZO010000326.1 GCA_024275215.1 Candidatus Zixiibacteriota bacterium
AGGAATCCCCACGCGCCGTCAGGAAAGGATTCCTGACGGCGCACAGAAACGGCGTACAACGGTACTCAAGGATTCCTGACGGTGTACAAAATCATGAGGATACACCAATTTACACATTTATATGGACATTATCCCGGGGGTTTTTGTCTACAACTTTTCATTGCGATATTCTGCTCTGCATCCTATTATGATCCTATACGCTTGACCGTTCGACAGGAGTGATCATGCACAAGGACACGTTCAATCAGAAATATGACTCGAAGAAACTCTATTGGGGCACAAGACCGTCCGACCTGGTGAAGAATTTTGCATCTCTCGCGACACCGGGAAACGCTGTTGACCTTGGTATGGGCGAGGGACGAGATTCGATCTATCTCGCACAACGAGGATTCAATGTTACAGGAGTTGACCAGTCTGAAATCGGTGTCCGGAAATGCCTGAAACGGGCTGAAAAGCTTGGAGTCAATATCAAGACTGTGGTTTCCGATGTCCGGAGTTTCAAAATCGCAAAGAGCAGATACTCACTGATTCTTTCCAATAATCTCTTTCAGTATATAACCAAGAGCGAGGCGCAGCATGTAGCGCGGAATATTATTAGAGGACTGAAAAAAGGCGGTCTGGTGATTGCATCTGTGTTTACATATGATGATCCTCGTTTCAAGGAATACCGCAAGAAGACGACTGAACTGGAACCGGGGTCATTCCTGCTTGTCTCTGGTGACATTTACTCGTTATACGACTATGGCGAACTGATAGACCTGTTCAGCCCATTGCGCATTTTGTACTATTCAGAATATGACTACTTCCATACTCACGGAGACACAAAGGGACACTGGCACGGGATAGCGGAATTGGTCGCAAAGAAGGTTTAGATACTTCAATCGATCAGGTCATACCCTTCTCCGATAGAAGTAGAGCAATTCATCCCTGCCTTATTACCGTGATTATCAAAGACAAGTTCAAAGCGACAGCCTGAGACCAAACTGGTTGACAGGCTCTGAGACAAATGTGCCATAGATTCTCTGGTAGTTCAGGCTCAGTTTCGATGTTATGCTCTTCACGAAACCGACTTCGATATAATAGTCGTAATTCTGCCCCTCTGTCATATCCCAGTTGAAATCACCTGTGAACTCGAAATTGAACCATGTGAAGGTCTTGAATGAATTGATCGAGACAATCTGCAATGTCTTGCCCATTGCCTTGAAATCATCATCGGTATTCTTGAAGTAGGATATTTCGTTCGTGATCGGCGCAAGAGCGAATTCATCCGCGACCGCCGTCGCAACTGTGAGAGTCACCAGAATCAGAACCATTAAACCTCGTTTCATCGCCTTTCCTCCATGTGTTTCATTTGATCGAGCGATCAATCTATTATAATCCCCGGACAAATAAAAGCACAATGTGAATATGGAACAGCGGCTGCGCGTGGGCGTACTTGTTAGTAAGCCCTTGACACATGATGCGGTACGCGCTTTATAGGGGCTATTCTTGATGGATTTGGAGCCATTGTGAGAGAACTGTCAATATCATTCGAGGGTTACTGGATCATCGTGGCAATCTGCCTCGCTGTGGTGTTCCCTGCCCTTGTCTATTTCTTCTACCGCAAAACCAATCCGCCGATTTCGCGCGGGCTTAGAATCACACTCGGTATCATGCGTTCTGCAGCAATATGTTTGCTGTTGTTCTCGCTCGCGAGTCCATTGATTTCATATCTTACGGTCAGTGAGATGAAGCCGCATGTCGCTGTGCTTTTCGATAACAGCGAAAGCATCAGGACGGTGGAAGACTATGACGCGAAGAAATCCGTGATTGATTTTTATACCCGGAATCCGCTGCCCGGTCAGACTAATGATCTTGTGCGAGATAACTACTCATTTGCCGATTCACTCTCTGAGCTGACGCTGCCGCTTACTTTTGATGAAAAAAGTACTGCGTTGGGCGATTGTCTGAATGCTCTTCCGGAACGGTATGCCGATCTTAATCTGAAATCTGTGATAGTCTTTTCCGACGGTCTGGTCAACAGCGGCTCCAGTCCTTTGAAGGCCGCTGCCGATCTTCAGGTCCCTGTTCATACGGTGAACCTCGGACCGCAGAAATCATCAAAAGACATCAGGATCGTGGATCTTGTTCATGACGATGTTGCTTACGCGGGCAAGTCCACCCAGATAGCTTTGGAGATTGAATCAAGCGGATTTGAACAGGTGCGGATACCGGTATCTGTCAGCACCAAAGGAAAAACACTCTCGACAAAGGAAATCAAACTTTCCGGCAATCGTGCGCGGCAAAGTATTGAAATTGATTTCGCTCCGCCAAGTGAGGGAATCTCGACATTTACAGTTTCTTTGCCTGCGCAGCCTGATGAAGAGTTGACAGATAATAATGTCCGTACTTTCAGGATGAAAGTCCTCAAGTCGAAACAACGAATACTTCTCGCTGCCGGTTACCTGAGCTGGGAACTGACATTTTTCAAAAGAGTCCTCGATCAGTCCGAGGATTACCAATATGACCTGTCGGTTTTTGACAGGAGCGGTAACTTGAAGTCAGCGCCGTTCTCGTCATCGCCCGACGAGCTAAGCAAATACGATTTAATTATTCTCATCGATTATGCTCCATCGATACTTGCATCGAAAGTAAGTGCCCTTACGAGCTATGTCAAAGATCATGGCGGTGCGGTGATGTTCATGCTCGGCCCTGAGTTTTCTCAGTCACGCCCCGGGCGGGAGCTTGCATCATTGCTTCCGCTTGACTTTTCGGAACCTGTGCAGGCATTTCCCGGCAAAGAATTTCACCTTCAGTTGACTGAAGCGGGAAAGTATCACCCCGTGATGCGAATTGATGATGAAGCAGCAGATTTGCAGAGTGTTTGGAATAATCTCCCGCCGTTTCAATTCTACCTGACAGCCGGCAGAGAGAAACCGGGGGCAACCGTTCTGGCAGTGCATCCTGAGCCTGACTTTAATGGCCGTCTGATTCCTCTCGTGATTGCAAGCAAATCCGGTCACGGCAAGTTGCTGACAACATGTATGGCGCCGCTGTGGAGAACAGGTTTTGTTTCGCCTGATGACGGAAATTCGGGAGACCGCTATCGCAGATTTATCGACAACTGTATCAAGTGGCTTGCTACCAAAGAGGATACACAGCGATTGCGGGTATGGCCGGATGAGTCTGTTTTCAGGTCAGGGGAACGTGTAACATTCTCGGCGTCGCTTTATGACGAGAGTTATCAGGCATTGTCGGATGCTTCGGTTGTTCTGACAGTCTATCCTGATTCCGGCACTGTCGGTGATACGCTTATCTCAACGATGGTGATGACAGCTCCCGGCAGGATGAAGTCGGATTTCCACCTGCTGGATGAAGGTTCCTGGCGATATTCAGCCGAGGTCAGGCGCGGGGACAAAATCGAAGCGGTTATCAAAGGTGATTTTCTGGTCGAAGCGTTTTCGCTCGAAGAGGCAACGCTCTATGAAGATGACAATCTTATGGCGGAACTCGCTGCTGCAACGGGCGGCAGGAGCATTCCCCTGTCAATGATTGACAGTCTCGCCGGTACGTTCGACTTCGGCACATCTGAGAAGCGTACCCGACATGAATTTCCGTTGTCGAATCACTGGATAATCCTGCTTGCGGTACTCGTTCTGCTCTCGGTTGAATGGGCTATAAGAAAAAGGCTGGAACTACTTTGATTCCTGTTTGATCAATCTGACTATGACCGTATCTATTCTCTGGCCATCCATTTTTTCTACACGAAACTCGAAATGATCATTTGAAACGACCTGTCCCGTTGCGGGAAGACTTCCAACAAGATCATAGATAAGGCCGCCAATTGTTTCAAACTCAGGATTCTCGATGTCGAGATTTGCATACTCGGCGAGCTTTTCCACCGAAACATTCGCATCGACTCTGAATAAATCATCATCAAGTTTTACAACATCGGCCTCCTCGATGTCATGCTCATCCTGAATGTCACCGACGATCATCTCAATGACATCCTCAAGTGTAATAAGTCCCGATGTGCCGCCGTATTCATCGACAACAATCGCCATGTGGTTATGCGTTATCTTCAGATCATTGAGCAGATCCGATGCAAGTTTCGACTCAGGAACAAAATATGGGTTGCGCAAATAGTCAGGAAGGTTGAAATTATTCTCAGGAAGGGGAAACCTTCCAAAAAGATCCTTTACGTACATGATACCGATGATCTTGTCGAGGTTTTCCTCGAAGACCGGGAATCTCGAATGTCCCGATGCGACGACGATTTTTCTGATTTCCTCGAAATCGGCGGTGCAGGGTATTCCCACGATCTCAGTCCTCGGTACCATTATTTCCACAACTGATGTCTGGTCGAGATCGAATATATTGCCGATCATTTCCTTCTCGTTTTCCTCCACCAGTGGCTCTTCAAGTCCTGCTGATTCAGCAAGAGATTCAATGGCGCGTTCGACCATATCCTCTTTCTGTTCTTCAGAGAGTTGCTCTCTTTTGTATTGTTCCGCAACGGAATTCACGAGACGCACGAAAGGATTGAAAGTGCTATACAACAACCTGATCAGCAGGAGCTTGCGCTTGAGGGTTGAGATCACCCATTTATTCGGTACTCGTTTCGACAGGGTTTGCGCGACTATGAGATTAATCGTCAGCGTGAGCATCAGGACAAATCCGGATACGATGAAATACAACATGCGGCTTCCGAAGGAAATTTTACCGACAACCACAAGCGCAATGGTAGTCGTCACGATTATGGTGAAGGTGTCGAAAAACATCACAAAATGGTTGAAAGTTGGAAGGTCATCGAAAAGCGCATTGAGTCTCCGCCGCGTGGAATCATCAAGATCATCGAATGTCTCGCCTTCGGCATTGTCAAACAGATACAACCCGAACTGAAAGACATTTACGGTGAAAGACAAATAGATCGTAAGGATGTACAGTACTATGAGCGCAGTGATTATCATGATTCACCGTAGAGCATATTGAGGTAATGCGTCTGTTTGTCGATCATCGCATTGAATTTGCACGCAGTCTCGTGGGTGTAACCAAGTATGTGAAGAATGCCGTGAGACGTGAGAAACAGCAACTCATCTGCAAGTTCATGGCCGGCATTGCGCGCCTGCTTCGCAGCTTGTGGTACGGAAATATAGATTTCGCCCGTTACAGATGGAGGCTGGTCGCTCTCATCGTCATCAAACGAAAATGACAACACATCTGTAGTCTTGTTGATCCCGCGGTATTTCGAGTTGAGAGTTTTCATGCGAGTGTCGCCGATCAGGACGATATTCACCGATCCCCGCTTCTTTTCACCGCTAAATATAATTCCAGAGAGCCTGGCGATCCGCTTCGTCGGGATCGGTTTTGTTCTTGTTGCGTTTATCACGGTAGCGATGGCTCGTTTCACTCTTCATCCTCCTTGCGAGGATAGTCGATGCGCGCATGGAACACGCCGATGAGCATATTTGCAAAACTCTCTTCGATCAGGCCAAGATCATGCATCGTCAATGCCGAATGCGAAAGTTCACCCGCCTGGAATTTGTCATTGATGATTCGCTTGATGACACTTCTTATGCGGCTTGGCGTCGGATCATCGAGGCTCCTGCTTGCGGCCTCGACAGAATCGGCGAGCATCATAATCGCGGTCTCGCGAGAATTCGGCTTTGGACCGGGATAACGGAACTCGTCTTCGCTCAGATCGTTGTCTTCTCCCGACTCTTTAGCTTTGTTGTAGAAATATGTCATCAGCGTCGTACCGTGATGTTCCTCAATAAAATCAATGATTCTGTCCGGCAGGTTGTATTCCTCCGCGAGTTCAACGCCTTTCTTGATATGAGAGCCGATAATCAGCGCGCTCATGGTTGGAGCGAGTTTTTCATGCTTATTCCTGATACCGCTTTGGTTCTCGATGAAATACTCCGAGATTTCCATTTTCCCTATATCGTGATAATACGCGCCAACTCTCGCAAGCAGCGCATTCGCGCCGATTGCTTCGGCTGCCTTCTCGCAAAGATTTCCGACAACTATAGAATGATGATATGTGCCGGGCGCCTCAATCGCAAGCCGTCTCAGAAGAGGATGGTTCATATCAGAAAGTTCAAGAAGGGTGACGTCTGTCGAAAGATTAAAGATTGACTCAAAAAACGGCAGAAATCCCATAACAAGTATCGGCGAGAGAACAGCATTGAGAATACCATAGCCGGCATCCTCCACTATTGATCGCGTTTCACTGAATCTTAGATACTCGAGCAAATAGATTACTATAACATAGGTTATTGCAATATACAAAATCGATCGATAGAAATCCGATCTCCGCCTGACCACACGGACTGAGAAACAAGCAACCGTTCCCACCACAAAGCTTACCAGAGTGTAGGAAAAATCGAAATTGTGGAGAATACCTGCGACCAGTGCCAGAGTAAATGTTGCCATCAGCCCTATTTCGAGATCGAACAAAATGGCAAACAGCAGCGAACTTATGGCAAAAGGTATCAGATAGAACGACAAGCCCAGCTCCAGACCGACGACATGGTTGAGAACAACCTGAAGCAGGATCAGGAAAAGAACCGCCAGAAAATGCAGGTTAGTGAATGCCTCTCTGCGCTTAAAAAAGTATAGATAAGCCGAGAATACCGCCAGCATGAATCCGATAAAGGCTGTACGCATCATTACCGGGAACACGAAACGCCAGAAACTTGCGTGTTCTTCGGTCGCTGCCCTGTATTCGGCAAGAGCATCGAGCCATTTCAGGTGGATCGCTTCGACCTTGTGGTTTCTCCTGAGGATAATATCACCAGCCTTGAATGATATTTCCTCTCTCGGTATCTGGGCGATAGCCAGAGTCTTTTCTCGTTCGGTCTGTGCGTAATCAACCGAAAGTGTCGGCTTGGCCAAAGCACTGACTACCTGACCGAAACGTCTGCTTATGAGAGTATCCTCTATGTCAAATGATCGAGCGATTAGTTCCTCGACATTGGCCAAAGTCGCAACCTGATCGCGCAGAAGGTTTATACGTTCACCTGATCTCACTATGGCGACTTTCTGATGTTCTGAATCCTTCAGTATGGAACTGTCTTTGATCACTCCGGCATAGTACAAGTCCTGAACCGATTTGCGCAGAGCGTCTCTGAAATTTGCGATTGAATCTATCGAAAGTAAACCGCGCGCGATTTTACTATTGAATTCAGGAAACATCAATCGCAGTTGCCTGATCTTATGACTAATCTGCGCCCGTGAATGCTGCAGCGACGATACCGTCGAGATCACAGAATCGAGACGAACCATTACACTGTCATATTTGAACTCATTGAAATCCAGTATGAGCGGAAGATTCCTGACTGTCTCCCGAATCTCCTGTCTGAGCGTTTCAGGGCTTTTTTCAACGGGGAAATCAATTGGCGCGATAATATCCTCTGTTGTAATATCACCCAGTTGAGGAACCGAAATCGGCATGAACGAGATGCGTAGCGGATATATTGCGGTTATCACACCGGTGAGAATGATCAATGCAAGTATCTTGAAAACGAATCGAGGAGGCGATGCAACGCCATTGGAATGGGTTCGTGTAAGCTTAAGCTTTACCCTGATTAACCTTTTGATTCGTTGAAACAACTTGAACATCAGAAACGATTCCTACCTGTTTTTTCTTTTCTCGTGCTTTTCATAAGCCTTGATTATTTCTCTTACAAGGCGGTGACGCACGACATCCGTTTCGTCCAGATAGATAAACTTGACGCCCTTGATATCCTTGAGAATAGTCCGCGCAGTTCTTAGACCTGATGTTCTGTTCTTGTCGAGATCAACCTGTGTGATGTCACCTGTGATGATTGCGCGTGAGTTGGTACCAAGTCGGGTAAGAAACATCTTCATTTGTGCCGTTGTCGCGTTCTGTGCTTCGTCGAGAATCACGAATGAGTTATTCAGAGTCCTTCCTCGCATAAACGCAAGTGGTACAATCTCTATCACTCCGAGTTCGATCAGCTTTTTGATTTTTTCAGGTTCGACCAGATCATGCAGGGCATCGTAAACCGGTCGAAGGTATGGATCGACCTTGGCTCGAATATCACCTGGCAGGAATCCCAGCGATTCACCCGCTTCCACCGCCGGACGAGCCAGCACGATTCGCTGCACACTCTTTTTCTTTAGTTCGGCCACCGCCATTGCTACGGCGAGATAGGTCTTGCCTGTACCTGCAGGACCGATGCAAAATACTATATCGAACTGTCCGACTGCCGCAGTATAGCGTTTTTGTCCGAGAGTTTTCGGGGCGATCGGTTCTTTCGCGAGCGTTGATATGACAGTATCAACATCAAGATCATTGGCAGGTCCCTGACCGTTTTCCTTGATCATCATTATAGCATAGAACAAGTATCTCTCGGGAAGATCAAAATTCCGCTTGAGATATGTGGAGAGATCATCAAAAAGGCTGATTACTCTGTCGACTTCTTCATCAGGTCCTTCGATAGTGATTTCCTGACCACGCGCGAAAACCTTTGCGTCGAACTGATCCTCTATGATTCTGAGGTTGACATCGTTTCGACCAAAGAGTACTCGCAGATCGACATCATCCAGACTGATTTGCTTCTTGACAGTTTCTGTCAAACTGAAGATTCAACCTCCTGTTGCTCAATAATATACTATATCGGCTTGTGGGTCAAAGCTCTTTTGCAGAGATGCTGCGTCGATTCAGTATCTCAATCTTTTTCCACAATACGCAGCTTTAGTTCATCAAGTTGCTTTTTGTCGATCGGGGATGGCGCGGCGTCCATAAGTGATTGTGCTGCTGTGGTTTTGGGGAACGCAATAACATCCCGGATCGATGGAGTCCCGCACATCAGGGCAACAATCCTGTCGAGTCCCGGGGCAATTCCACCGTGAGGAGGCGCGCCAAATCTCAGCGCTTTCAGGAGAAATCCGAAGCGTTCGTCAGCTTCTTCGTCGCTCATGCCGAGAACATTGAGGATGCGCTGCTGCACATCGCTTCGATGATTTCGTATCCCGCCGGAGGCGATTTCCACGCCGTTCAGTACAAGATCATACTGATTTGCGCGAATCCGTCCCCAGGGATGATCCTCACCGAGTTCCTCTACAGATTGATTGAAACCATCTTCGAGAAGCTCCATATCTTCATCATGCGGTGAAGTCACTATATTGTGCATAGCATCGAAACGCTTTTCGTCATAGTTATATTCAAACAGCGGAAAATCCGTCACCCATAGAAAACGCCATGTCGAATCATCGACAAAACCAAAGCGGTTGCCAATGTCGCTCCTGAGTGCACCCAGCACCTTGTTTGCGATGGAAGCTCTATCGGCAACTATGAACAGGATATCGCCGACACCAACATTACCGCGTTTGTAGATAGCCGAAAGTTCATCATCAGTGAGAAATTTAGCGAC
>JAJRZO010000327.1 GCA_024275215.1 Candidatus Zixiibacteriota bacterium
CCATCATTGTCAGCATCCTGTCCTTTCGGAAAAACAGTATTCCCCCCCCTCAATATGCTTGAAAGCTGGGTTTTCATCCTGCCGAATTTCTTGGCGTCGATCTGTGACATTGAATACATGACGATGAAAAACGCAAGGAGCAGCGTGATAAGATCAGCGTAGGTCAAAAGCCAGCGATCGGAATTCTCCTGATCGTCAATCTCTTTCTTGAAAGCCAAACTCAGTAATCTCCGCGAAGACTGGAATTCATAAACGAAAGCAGCTTCGTGCGAATCATTCTCGGATTGTCGCCGGATTGAATCGCTACGACTCCCTCGGTTATCATTTGCAGCTCGAACATTTCATCTTCATGCCTGTGACGAAGTTTGTCGCTGATTGGAAGATAGAACAAATTTGCCATTCCAACACCCCAGAGTGTCGCTATGAATGCGATGGCTATTGCAGAGGCCATCTTCGAGGCATCACCGGAGCTTGCAAGAGCGTGAATCAAACCAAGCACAGTACCGATGATCCCCAAAGTCGGTGAAAAGCCACCAAGTTTCCGAAATAATGTAATACCCGCCTTGTGTCTTTCGGCAATATAAGTCATTTCAGTTTCGAGAATCGCGCGCAGTGATGTCACCTCGGTACCATCGACAACAAGACGAATCGCATTGCGGAAAAACGGGTGATTTATTGACTTTAGATGCTGTTCCAGACCGAGAATGCCTTCTCTGCGTGCGCGTTCTGCAAGTTTGACAATCTTATTGATTGTATCAAGAGAATCGTATTTCGTTCCAAGCACCGCAATCCGGATATATGTCGGAATACGGGCGACTGTACTGAATGATGTCGTAATCGTCGCCGCTCCAAGAGTACCGACCAGAACCAATATCATGGCCGGCGTCTGTATAACCATGCTGAGATTGCCGCCTTCCATCACGAACGCGATTATCACTGCTGAAACGCCGATCACGAGACCGCCAAGTGTGGCAATATCCATAGGATAGACCATCCCCGTTGCACGAATGACGCAGCATGCGCCTTCAAATAGTTTATCGGCAGATTGCGCACTCACTGAAGTGCTGAAGTCATGGATAAGTTATTGCATTTAAGGCAGGTAGAAGGCATATCCACAAAAAAGCCCGCCCCTGACAGGGCGGGCTTGAATAATCAGATGTCAGAACATGTTACATAGACATGAACCTGACCCATGGATTGTCAGGAAGCGATGCTGCATCAGCACAGAAACTGTCATCAGTGAACTCTTCAACAAAGTCTCCCGAAGTGATAGTGCCGCTCACAACTCCCGGACTCGTGATAACGAGATGAACCTGAGCAGAGCCGGTGAGAGTGTTAGTACCGTCAGTCACATAGACTGTGACAGTCATATCCAAAGTGCCTGCAGTTGGGCAGTCATAGTCATCGGCCTTAGTCAGCACCAGATCTTTCACAGCGATGTCGTACACATAGCGCATATTTACCTTATCGTTTGTGGCAACGATTTTCGCAGCGCCAATATCCTCACCTTCGGCCTCAAGCGCTATATCAAAGTTCTCATCGAGATCAACCCAGAGGTCATCGTTGGTCTTGAGAGTGAGGACACCGTGTCGGTACAAACTCAAGTCAAGACTAAAATCCGAATTCTGCGAATGTTGATCCAAATTGAGATCAATGTATGTCCGCATATCAAGAAAATCCGGATCAGGCAACAGGAATCCGGGCACGCCGTCTTTTTCAAGTCTGGTCGAATCAGAGACAGTGAAATCCCAAACTGTTGTCACACTGTCTTCATCAGTCGTGACTGTCTCATCAGCAAAGAAAATGTGCCAGCCGTTTTCATAGTAAAATGTATCAGTCTGGGGCATGGAAATCTTTCCATAGCCTCCAATAGTCCCATCGATGTCGGGGGGTTCATAGCCTTTGAAATCGCTCACTGCTGAGGATATTGCCCCCTGCACCAGTCCAAGTCCGCCATCCTCAAGGCTGGAAGAGACATCCTCCACAGCAGCACTGTCGCTGAGGACGTTTTGATTGTTCCCATTAGTCGATTTTTCATCATCACTGCACCCGATTGCCGCAAAAAGGACAACCCCGAACAGCAACATGAACAGAACAGCAAATCTTGATCTCATAATCTCCTCCTTCAACGAAGAATTCAAAACTCCACATGTTATTTTTTCGGAAATAACAATGCGGAGCCATTTTGCGCAACAATTATTTCTGCTCTACTTCTATCACGTCGCCAGGAATCCCTTCCTGGCGAGTTCACAGTGTGTCGGGAAAGGATTCCCGACACCGCGCACATGAAAGCGAAGTCATTCCCGCGGAGGCGGGAATCTATTGAATATGTTATGGTTGGTTTCTTCTCACATTCTAAGCCGACGTGAGTTACAAGACTGACAGAACAACTGCAAGGGAGTAGCTTACAAGCGCAACAATTATTTCTGCTTTACTTTGGAGAGCAAATCACCAATATCAGAAGTCGAAAATGGCTTGGGGAGATAGAAATCTGCGCGATCCTTGACGACGATTTTCTGAGTAAGATCAGAGTTGCGAGTTGACATCATAGCTACCGGAATGTCAGGATATTTCTCTTTTGCATGCCTAAGCAGCGTAAATCCTGACATAGTTGGCATCTGAGTATCGGCAATGATCAGCGAGTAAGAACCTTCGTCGAGATATTTGATCGCCTCTTCCCCATTCTCCACAACCTCCGACTGTACGCCGAATTCTTCAACCATATCCGCCAGACATGCAGCCATGTTCAAATTATCATCAAC
>JAJRZO010000328.1 GCA_024275215.1 Candidatus Zixiibacteriota bacterium
CAGATCGCAAGATGGGACAACAACAATTCTAATCCAACCAGGGATAATGTCCCCTCTCAACGCAGAACACTCCTGATTTCGACTCTGAGAGATTGACAGAAAACTGCATTGGCTCGTCATCACCCGTTAGGTACAACTCTTCAACGGAGATCGTGTATATTCCGGGTTGGACATCGTAAACCTCGTAATCGAGATCAAACAGACAAAGACAATTACAGCCATATCCTTCCGGGAATGATTCCGACTCGATGATCGTGATCTCATCCCCCTTGACATCCACTGTTGCAGCTATCAGCGGACAGCAATTGAACCCAGCATTCACATGACGAATATACAGGATTGAATCACCTACAAAGTTGTATTCTATGCAACTGCTGTTGTCAGGCAAAGTGTCAATAGCCGCAGACAATCGAAATCCTCCATACTCGCTTTGACCAACCAAAGCGCCGGATGAGTTAAGAGGATTAGTGTGCTTATCTGTACCACAGCCTTGAGTCATAAATATCAAAAGCATAAAAAGGCTCAAGCAAGCGAATCTCAAATCATATTTTCCTGTTTTCATAAAACTTTCCCGTTCCGAATCTGTCTGTCTCACACTCACAAACCTGATCTTATGATACAAGAATAAATGCTAATTATCCAATACTAATGTCTATTATAAATTACGTGGAGAGGAATCAAAAGATTCGATTCATCTATTCGATTCTGCCCGACATGGGTGGAATTCCACCTTCGAACATCCATCCGATTAAGGCTACGACATCATCGATATCGATCTGACCATCATTGCTCGGATCGGCTGAGTTCCAATACTCAGGAGGAACACCACCTGAGAATATGTAGTCGACGAGGAATACAACATCATCAATGTCAACATAGCCGGAATTATTAGCATCACCCCAGACATATCGCAATGACATATTGATCGCCCTGACGAAAAATTCTTTCAGTGGTTCGGTATTCACTACCCGTGAAATATATGTTACTCTGCCATCTCCGAACCGATTCGTTAGTGCACTTATGGAAATCTGATCTCCGTTACAGAACCAATATGCGATGACATCAACATCACGAGTCGGCACAAGAAGACCTCCAAATGGAATATCGCATGGTGTACGATCCAGCAACATCCCATCATACAGCCCGAACTCTCCGCCTGCATCGGTAGCATAGACAGTTCCCGAACTGTTGACATACATCAGACATCCGAACCAGTCGACAATCGGGTTGACTGAATCTGACGGCACTAAATACATGGGAATTCCGCCACCACACAGAAGCCCTCCCCCCATCCTGATGAATCGATCGATGTTATCCACCTGACAGGCGATTGCGGCGCTTCTCGAAAAGAGTATCAATGCAGAATATTCATGCACATCGAGCGGATCAGGAACAAAGTCGAGAAACTCAAATCTGTGTGATGTCTGACTCAGAAGGTTCGACAGAGTTGTATCTGGTGGCAATATGCCTGTAGCAGAATCTGTCACTACTGCGATCCGATTCTGTGACAATGCGGCCGCAGGCGCAAGCATTGTCGCAACTATCAATAAGATTAACACGCAACGAATCATCAGACGCCTTTCGCTACGGTTTCTTCCAGTGCCTCCAGTTTAGTGCGGGCAGTATCATAATCAGGTCTGAGTCTCAACGCCTCCTGGTACCCAAGTTTCGCTGAATCATAGTCGCCCTGCCGGTGATAAATATCTGCGATCTTTGTTAATACCACATACGAACCCGGATTGAGATTGACACAGTGTTCATACATTTTCAGTGCAGACCCGAAATGGCCTGTCTCCGCCATTATGTCACCAAGCATAAATGCAGCATCGAAATCTTCGGGAGCAAGCTCCAGATAAGATGACAGCATATCGGCTGCCTTTTCAAAATGACCGTTTTTTGCAAGGCTTATGCCACGATTTCGTTGTGCAAGCGCCATGTCAGGTGCTTCGCGGAGAGCGTTGGAATAGCATCCCTCCGCATGTTCATACTGACCAAGCTTGAAATATGAATTTCCAAGGTTATTCCATAAATCAGCATCGGCATTGCCCGCATCGACGACAGCTTCATATGCCACAATGGCTTTCTCAAACGCACCCGTTGCATATCTGATGTCTCCGATCACTCTGGCTGAATG
>JAJRZO010000017.1 GCA_024275215.1 Candidatus Zixiibacteriota bacterium
ACAGAACCCTTGGCTGGGTATTAATACATTGACTTTGATCGGAGTGCCGGGAGTTGTTGATTTTCGATCCCTCGGCCAGGCTGAAGGGCTTTATCGAATGACTTCTGCCTACGGTGATTTTGGAATTCAGAATGGTGGCCTTTGTGCTTTTCGCTATGAGACCGGTCTTCTCGGAGTTCCATGGTTTAAGTCAGCAGTGTTCGGGTTCCCTATTTACTCCCTGAAGAGAGAGGACGAAGTCGCACTCCTGAGAGGAATGATAGAGTGGTTTGACATAAACTGACGATAATCAGTAACAATACTCATTAAGTACGGGAGGAGAATCAGTCTCCTCCCGTCTTGTTTTTATGGAATTGTTCTTTGAGCATGCGAGCCGGCTGGAAATCGGGTTTGATGGAAAGAGCTGAATCGACAGCATCTTCAGCTTCAGTATTCTTGCCAAGATTCAAACGACTCAGCGCCAGCATATACCAGAGCACATAAGACGATTCGCCGGAATCCAGAAGTGTTTGCGCTTCCTGTTCGGCTTCTTCAAAAAGACCAAGTTGATTCAGCGAATTGACAAGGTTGATTCGCGCCTGTGTGAGCCCTGGGTTCAGAGCAACAGCCTTGCTCAACTCTTCGTATGCTGAATCGAGCAGCCCTTTCTGTCCGGCAATTGTTCCGAGATGATAGTGAATCAAAGCTTCGTATTCATCCAGTTTCTGCTTATTTGCTGGCTCAGGTATTGCTTTCGCAGATGTCGCGAAAGTGGGTTGAGGACTAGTACGAAGTTTTTCGAGAGAAGCCTTAAAGTCAGTTTCCGCGAGATTAAACTGTCCGAGATCGAAATACAGAATCCCCCTGTGAAACAGGATCATTGGTGAGTTTATCCCTGAGTCGATTGCCTTAGTCATTTTCTTGATCGCCTCGCTATGTTTGCCGATTTGTCTGGCTGCAATGGCCAGGTTTGCAAGTGCCTCAACAGAGAGAGGAGTATTCTCAACGGCTTTCTCAGCATAGGCATAGGAGAGAGAGTCATTTCCTGCAAATCTTTCGACTATGGACAAGTCGTTGTATGCCTTGGAAACCGCATAGCCGGATTCGATTTCCTTGTGCAGATATGTTCGTGCGGAATCGAGGTCACCCGTCTTGAGGAATGTCACCCCCATATTCAGGTTTACTCGGTCAAGATCAGGATTTTTCTCAGCAGCTTTGCGATAATAACGGAGCGCCTGATCATAATCGCCGGCAGCGAGATACCTGTTCCCGAATCTGTAGTTGTCCTGCGAAGTGTCCTTGAAATCGATATTATAGGCGTTTCCGGTGCAGAAAAGAGCTACTGCTATGAAAAGAACCGAATTCAGGAGTATCATCCTGATCTTCTTTGCAGAAACACTCCTGACAACTGAATCGATTCCGACAGCGGCGAGAATTATCAAACCGATCAGGATCGGAAGTCTGAAACGTGAGTTGACGAAGAACATAATCACCGAAACCGAATAGGTCGCGGTGAATAGTAGAATAAGTCTGACCATTGGTTGCCGCCAGCGCGCTATGGCACCAATAAGAGCCAGTGGCAACAACAGCCACATTCCTCCCGGTAAAACTGTCAGTACAGAAATCGAGTCAAAGAAAGACGGGATGTTTCGATTGTTGGATAGCTCATGATTGTTAAGAAGCAGGTAAGTTTTTTTTACTGTTAGTGGAACGAATTTGTCAGATTCATCAAGTACAAACTTGAGTGCTTTCATATACCAATAGTCAGATACGGCACCCTCTGAAAGTTTTCGCCCCTCGTCCTGTTCCGCTATTCGTACGCAGTCCTGGTACTCCCATGCTTGCCCAAGTCCCGGCATGAATGCGCTGACGCCGTCAGCTTCGCTGTTATTGCCGAGATACAAGTTGATTCCACCCTGAGACGATATCGAGATCAGGTCGCCAGAGAGCACATAGTTCCTGATGGTGACAGGGGCAATGGTTATTATGCAGAATAACGCTATCAATGCAGCCCGACTCAATGCCTTTAGTGAGCCTGTTTTCAAGGAGAGAGTCACATATACCCACAAAACAAGCACAGGTGCGAACAGCAGGATGTTCGGGCGCGTCAATGCTGTCAGACCAAGGAAGATGCCTGCGAGAACAAAATAACGCTTTTGCTTTGTTTTGTATCCTCGCGTTACCATGAGCAAGACTATGAGTGTTAGCGGCAGTATCAGGAAGTCCAGCAGGAATTGCCCCTCGAAATAGATAAAGATCGGAGTAATGATATAGAGCATCAAAGCCAGGACACCGACTGTATATGTAAACATTTCTCTCGCTGTCCTGTAAAGCAGCCAGCCGGTGAATAATCCGATAGCATATTGCACAATCAGCATCAGGTGCAGGCTTGCGCCGGTGACAGCATAGAGCGCTCCAAGAAAATAGAGGTATAAGGGCGCTCTGAAAAATGCTGAATCACCTATGATATGTCCGGAAGCGATGTATCGTGCCCAGGCGAGATGAAGTTGTTCGTCGATTGTCAGATCATTCCAGAACGGAGAACCCGCAAACTGGAAATGAAAAACCAGCCTGAAAATCAAACCAAGGCAGAGCAGTAACGGTACAAGCCAGGGGGGATTTTCTCTGTCTTTGGCATTCTGCATGTCAGATTCTAAGAATCGATTGACATTACCGCAAGGTTAAAACCATCCTGTGTGAATACGCGATACCGAACAGGAAGGTGTGGGTATGCATTTCTGTGCACATGAGGGATGAATTGTGCATTGATATTCATACTGGCCAGCTAACGACCAAATCCCCAGGGAATTCGTAAGTCATTGAACGGTACGGTGTTCACTGCTTTTTTGAGGTCTGTTTGATTAGTATCGTATTGGCATTTTGCATACTACGGTTACGGCACAGGGTTTGCTCGATCTTGTTGCAGAGAGGCGCAGGTAACTATGAGTGTTGAAAAACAAAGACTTAGAATCATTTTCCCGGGCTTGGCGTTAATTTGCATTATGATGGGGCAGATGGCGTTTGGTGCCGGACTGAGCGAGTCGATTGAGACGAGAATCGAGTCTGGTAATACGGATGTCATCTCAGCAATCGTTTTCCTTGAAACCAATCCCGATCAAAAGACCACACTCAGCAGAACTCTGAAGACAATACCAAAGTTCAGCGACAGATACGCTGTAGCTTATAGCTCGATCCTCTCAGATACAAAACGATCAGCAGAGGATTTCTCGGATGAATTGAAAGACGCTGGGATTGATATAGAAATCGAGAAGTCATTCAAAATATCCAGAGCAATACTTGTGCGAGGGATGCCGGCGGATTTAGAGCGTCTCTCAGAATTTGAATCGGTGAGCTATATCGCAGAAGATACGGTACTTGAGTTAATTACACCTGTCGATGAGGCCGAGTCATCTGCCAGCTCAGGGACTGTGGAATCGAATCTGAAAGCGATCAAAGCTGATCGTCTGTGGCAGATGGGGTACACAGGGCAGGGAAGGCTTGTGCTGAGTTTTGACACCGGTGTTGATGGAGAGCACGCGGGACTTAACGGCAGATGGCGCGGAGAGACTTCAGGGAATCCTGCCGCCGGATGGTTCGATCCCTACGGTACGACTTATCCGACGGATGCAAACGGTCATGGAACTCATGTTATGGGTATTATGGCTGGCGTGGTCGATAGCGATACTGTCGGCGTTGCGCCTGATGTCGAATGGGGATGCGCGGCGGTTATTGATCGCGGGTCAGGATTTGTCAATACAATTTCTGATATTCTTGCCGCTTTTGACTGGGCTGCGAATCCTGATGGAGACCCGGAAACAACTGATGATGTTCCCGATGCGATAAACCATTCCTGGGGAGTGCCGACAGGCATTTTTGAGCCTTGTGACAATACGTTTGGGGAGGCTATCGACAATCTCGAAGAGTTAGGTATCGTGAATATATTCGCCTGTGGCAATGAAGGCCCCGGTCCGAGCACTATCAGAAATCCTGCCGACCGTGTGTCATCGCCGCTGAATTCGTTCTCCGTTGGAGCTGTAGATGCAAACAACAGTGACTATCCTGTAGCGAATTTTTCGAGCCGTGGCCCGGCAAATTGTGACACTACTCAGATCAAACCTGAAGTTGTTGCGCCGGGAATATCAATCAAGTCGCTAAAAGCAGGCGGTGGTTTCAAACTGATGTCTGGAACGTCTATGGCAGCGCCGCATGTCGCAGGAGCAGTAGCGCTTCTCAGACAGTATAATCCAGATGCTACCGCTGAGCAGATTAAGCATGCTTTGTTGATGTCTGCCAAAGATATTGGTGATCCGGGTGAGGACAATGCGACTGGCTATGGATTGATTGATCTTGAGGCGGCGCTTGACTATATGCCGATGCCGTCGCATGCGCTCATTTCATATCGTGGATTCCAGATAATCGATGATGGCAATGAGGTTATTAAGCTTGGTGAGACTGTAGAGATGCAGGTGGAAATCGAAATAAACAATTATGATGTCGAAGGACTCTGGGGTGTGCTTGGTACATATAACCCTGATGTGTCGATTCTTTCTGATTCGGCATATTACGGGACTTTATTGTCAGGTGAAACTCTGACAAATGAGAGCCAGCCGTTTGTTATCACAGCGCTTTCATCTGCCATTCCCGGAGAACGGGTCACATTCAGGCTCGATTTCTACAATGACGCGGGCGATTTTATGAATAATGTCTATTTTGATGTTATTGTCGGGCAAAGCCAGAATGCTGCTTCGACAACAATTCAAAATAGTCAGCTTGCTGTTGGTGTTTGTAACTATGGTGTGATTGGTCTTGGGGAAGGCTCGCTCGTTGATCTGGGCGAAGCGGGTTACACAGTTGACAGCATGAATTACCTCGCTGAATTTGCTCTCATGATCGCGGATGATCAGGGCAGGGTTTCTGATGCCGCTCGGGATATTTCAGGAATGAAATCAGACAACGATTTCCTTGCTGCCAAGAATTCATCGCTCAATGTCTATACTGCAGGTCAGATGGGTGATTTTGAAGCTGTTGGGTTGTTCTCTGATGCTCTTGCCGAAAACCCGATGGGCATAGATATCGTGCAGGATGTCGAGATGTTTCCTGAGGCTGGTATGGAAACCGCTTTGCTTGTCAAGTACCTGATCACTCCTCAGGATGGATTCGCAGGACAGACAATATGTCCGGGCATCGTAGCGGATTTCGACTTTCCGGAAGAGGTCTCAACTACTGAGTATATTGGGTATGATGAATCAAGAAATATGTTGTATTTTCACGAGACGACTTCAGGTCGCCATATAGGCGTCGGGCTTGTTTCAGGTCCGTGCTACTCGTTTGCATTCATGAGCAATCCCATAGACTCGAATGTAGGATTTTCCGATTCAGTCAAAGCTGCTGCCGCATGGTCAGGGGCTATTGCTCAGACGCCTTCCAAGTCAGCAGACTATGTGAGTATTCTTTCTGCCCGGCCGGTCAATCTGACTGAGGGAGATTCCGTTGAAGTGGCGTTTGTGATAGTCTGGGCATCATCCTGGACTGAGTTGTTGCAGAAATATGATACCGCGTACAATCTTTATAACTCTCCGACATCGGCTGATGATGATCGCCCGTCATCATTACCGAATGGTTTCATGCTTTCCCAGAACTATCCGAACCCGTTTAATCCGAGCACATCCATTATGTTCTCAGTCGACAGGGAAGAGTATGTTACATTGAGTATTTACAATATCCTTGGACAGCATGTGAAAACTCTGGTCGATGGAACTGTAACCGCAGGGAAGCATGATGTAGTCTGGGATGCTACGGATGAATCGGGTAACAGTGTGGCCAGCGGCATTTATTTCTACCGCCTTAGTACCAGCGAAAGTTATACGACCCGCAAAATGATGCTTCTCAAGTAGAAAAGCTGCTTGAAAAACAATCCTCTGCTGCTATATTGGGATCATTCATGAGCTTGTGTTTGTTTACCTCATGAGGGTAGCGATATAACTTTCAGCAGGGAATGTGAATATGAATCATAGGCCATATTTGAGATCTCTTTTTCTTGTTGCAACTGGAATAATAGCGTTCAGTTTGTTTGGCGCAAATGTGCAGGCAGTCAGTCTTCATCCTGATGTTGTCAGGAAGTTACGCGCTGAAGGAACACTTGATGAATGTATTGCCCAGATGAACGAGGCAAGGGCGAAGGGCGTCTGGGGTGCTCCTGAACATACTATTCGCAACAGCTTATCTATGGATTCGGCTTCTGAACCACAAGTTGTTCGTCTGCTTGTTATTCTGGTCGATTTCGATGATAATCAATGGCAGACCGGTGCTGACGGCACTGTCGAATTCTTCGAGAAACTGCTGTTCTCTCAGGGAGAGCTTCCGTATGGCAGCATGAAAGAATATTATCTTGAGAATTCGTATGGCAAGTTTATTCTGACTGGTGAAGTGTATGGCTGGTACAGAATGCCGCAGAATTATTCGTACTATGTCAACGGACAGGCCGGATTCGGAAGCTATCCGCGCAACGCACAGAAGATGGCGGAAGATGCTGTTCTGGTAGCAAATGATGACATCAACTATGCTGAATATGACAGTGACGGCAACGGCTCGGTAGAAGGATTGATTGTCATACATGCCGGAGAGGGAAGAGAGACATCGGGAAGTATGAATGACATTAATTCGCACAACTGGTCGATGAGAAATGTCCAGAACTTTGATGGAGTTCACTTGTCTTCATATTCGACAGTACCGGAGGAACAGTCGGATGCTGATGGGCTTGTCAATATTGGCGTGATTTGTCACGAGTTCGGTCATCAGGGGTTTGGTTTACCGGATTTGTATGATACTGACTATTCCTCTTCCGGAGTCAGCAAATGGTCAATTATGGCTTCGGGAAGCTGGAATGGCGGCGGCGAAAGACCTGCGCATTTCGATGCCTGGAGTAAATACTGGATGGGTTTTGTACAGCCGATAAATATCGCGGAGAATGAACTCGGTCATGTTTTTCCACCTGTCGAGGATTCTCCCCATGTGGTGCAAATGTGGGCTAATGGAGTACCTACATCGCAGTATTTCCTCCTGGAATATCGAAAGAAGACCGGCTATGATGCTCTGCTTCCGGGGGAAGGTCTCCTGATCTATTATATCGATGAAGGCCAGAGCGGTAACTCGAATGAGGAACACTATAAAGTGGCGGTGATGCAGGCTGACGGACGGTTTGACCTGGAAAACAACAGGAGTGCCGACGGTGGCGATCCGTGGCCGGGAACATCATACAAGACAGAGTTTTCCGACAGAACTGTGCCCGATACCCGAAGTTATGCAGGCACAATCACGCAGGTTGGCGTTTGGGATATTACCGATTATGATGACAGTATCATGGCCGATCTCGATGTGAGATTCTCTCGTCCTTTGTTCCACTGTCGCAGTTCATCATTCGACGACTCCAACACCGGAAATGGAAACGACACGCTGGAATTAGGCGAGACTGTCGAGTTCTATTTTGAAATAGAGAATGAGTGGGCTGATGCCGAGAACGTAACCTGCACACTGACGCCTCTTGATCAACGTATTCAACCTGTAATTGGCTCGATTGTCATCGACATGGTTAGAGGACTAAACGCAGTCACTACAAATGATGGTAATCCACTTAGTTTCCATATCCCAGGTGATATGGATTCTGTCAGAGTCAGGTTCCAACTGACTATTGCGCCGAGTGGTCTCGGTGATACTGCCGTTTACGAAACCGCTGCGAATATCGGCGGTACCAAGGTGTTGATTGTCGCTGATGATGGAGGTGATCTGTTCGGTCAGTATGCAGACTATTATACTGATGCTCTCGATTCACTCAACTACACTTATGAAGTCTGGGATAAGGAAGAACTCGGTTCGCCTGGAACATGGCAGCTTGTATACCCGATGATAATCTGGTTTACCGGCGACAGTCGTACAAGTTCGTTTACTTCGGATGATGTTCAGTTTCTTTCTCAGTTCCTCGATTTAGGTGGCGGATTGTTTTTGACTGGTCAGGATGTAGCACAACATCTCAGTGCTGTCGATCCGAGTTTTCTGAGTGATTATATGCGCTGCTCTTACGGTGGGAGTTTCTCAGAGGTACAGTACAATGTTCATGGTGTCGCCGGCTCTGCGATAGCAGGAGACAGCCTTGAACTGTCACTTAATTTCTCCAGTTATGCCGCTGAGAATCAGACATCAGCCGATTCTCTTGTAGCACAGAATCAGGACGACGTCTGTCTGACTTATGTTAATGGAAGTACTGCGGGTATCGAAGTAGAAGGTGACTTCTACAGAGCGGTCCTTTTCGGTTTTGGGTTTGAGAATATCAGTGGTTTCTATATTTACAATACGCGGGTGGACGTTATTACGAGAGTGCTTAATTATCTGAATGGCAGGCAGTCTCTCGGCAACAGGCCACCTAATCCATTTTCTTTAATCTATCCTGCTGATGGCGATACAATTCAGACCGATACGATTTCGCTGATATGGCATTCATCGTTCGATTTCGATGGAGGGGATCAGGTGTCCTACGAAGTCTATTACACCACGAGTGATACCAGTTCCTGGCAAAACACGACGGTGATTTCGGATACTGTTTTCCTGCTTAGCGGGCTGCAGGTTGACAGCAGGTACTACTGGAAGGTGATGGCGTCTGACAATCATGGTCTCGCAACAAGCAGCAGCGAAACCCTGTCTTTTCAATCAACGGGTGACATAACGCCACCGTCGTTCGTACTCAACCCGATCCCTAATTCAGTATTTCCATTCGAGTTTGACTTGATGGTTTATCCATCCGAACCACTTCAGGGAACACCAGTGTTGACCGTCACGCCGCCATCAGGAAGTGATGTCAATGAGCCACTTGATTTGCTTGGTGACAGGAGCGCACTTGTGTATGCAGCTCATTACACAGTGACGGCCTCAGGCTCTTATGATTTCGAAGTCTGTGGAACTGATGGAGTTGGTCTGTATGGTTGCTCGGATGCAGGACTTTCGTTGGCGCCTGTCCACGAAGGCAAGGGGACTTTCATCAGGAGCAGCTCAGGTATTTTCGATCTGACCATTCCGAACGATGCTGTAGGCAACGATGCTGTGCTGATTGTTAATGAGATGAATGACAATCAGACAGTGCCTGACGGATTCAATTTACTAACGGCGGTGCAGATTAAGTCGTATCTGTTGATTTCGAAGCCTGCACAGTTATCTGTCGATCTCGACCAGATCGACATGACTGGCATTGACAGGAATGTTGTCGGCCTCTTGCGTCTGAATGATAATGAAGATACTGTGATTCCGACACGATATGATGAGAAAAGTAACAGGCTGGTTGCGGACATCGATGAATTCGGAATATATGCGCTTGTCAGCACGAAAGATGGTCAGGAATTCGATCACGATGTGATTACGCCATCGTCGTTCGCGCTCGGACAAAACTGGCCGAATCCGTTTAACATCAGCACTTCAATTTCGTTTGACCTGCCTGTGGAAGCTCAGGTCAGTCTGGTTGTCTACAATCTTCTCGGTCAGAAGGTTGTTACGCTGATGGATGCTTATGCGAATGCAGGTCACCATATTGTTAACTGGGATGGACGGTCATCGTCAGGAGAAGTCGTGAGTTCAGGTATATATTTCTATAGGATCAGGACCGATGCCTTTACTGAAACAAAGAGAATGATGCTTTTGAAATAGATTGAGGTATGCAAAAATGAAATTGAGATATGAAAAGTTTACCGCGGTCGTAAGTGTCCTGTTGCTGCTGGGCATTGGATGTTCAAAAAAGAAGGTAGAGGAACCGCCGCCGTTCGATGTCAATGCTGCAATGACGAGGGCGTGGAACGATTTTCAATCAGATGATTATGATGGCGCTCGTGAAGAATTCTCCAGCGTAATCTCCCATGATGCTGAAAACGCAAATGCGTACATGGGCAGGGGATGGTGTTATGCTTATCTGGCAAAGCAAAATGAGTCGCTTTTCGACAGCGCCAAAGCTGATTTCGGCTCTGCAAAAAGCAGGAACATTGGAAGTGCGGATGCAGACATGGGTTTTGCCGCTGTCTATCGTTCTCTTGATGGGTTTTGCGATTCGGCGATTGTCTTTGCAGGTAATGTTATCGCGGCGGATTCAAACTATGTATTTTCCAAAGACTTCACGACAAACTATCTTGATGCGCATCTGATCAAGGGATACTGCAATTACTATTTAGGCGAGGATCATTTTCCGCAGGCGCATATCGAGGTCAATTACCTGTGCACGAGAGTGTTGTATCCGCTTGACTCGCTCTCAGATCCGTCAACATATACCGGCGATTCATACGAGCGGGCGCTGGCACTGAAGCTGGAATTATTGACAGAACAAATCAGTCCGAGATAGCATTCCATGAAGTAAAATCTCTGAACAAGGCAGAACCCTTTAGCGGTTCTGCCGTTTCACTTGTATTAGGTATGGGAATAAACACGCCCAAATGATCTTGAGCGTGGCACCCAATCGTTATTGCGGGTGCTATTGCCCATGCGGATAGTGCAATCTTACAGGTCAATCGGCCTGTAAGATTGAATCTCCTGTAATCTTCGGATGTGTGAAAAGTAGTACATATTGAGGATATTTCCCGAATTGATTTGACTTAGTATTGTGTATAAGTATATTGAAAATGACTTTCATTTTCGAGAAGAGAAAGTTGGATGATGGACGAAAGACAGATATTCAACGACTATATCAAATCGGAAGGTCTCAAGGGGACATCTCAGCGTGCGGCAGTCCTGGATGTGTTTTTGGGGACAGAGGGGCATGTGTCAGTGGACGATATGCACAGAATGCTCAGCCGCAGAAAGCTGAAAGTCGGCTATGCGACTGTTCACAGGACGATGAAACTGATAGCTCAGTGCGGTCTTGCCCGCCAGGTGCGATTCAATGACGGCATCACGAGATTCGAACATCAGTATATGCACGAGCATCATCATCATCTGGTTTGTACACAGTGCGGCAAGGTTATTGAGTTCAACAGCGATAGAATTGATGATGCAGAGAAGATTATTCTCAGGAAATACGGTTTCCTGATGCACTCTCATCGTTATGATGTTTTCGGTCTTTGCAAGGAGTGTCAAAATAAAAAAGCCGGGTCAAGCGTGAAATCCGGTTAGTCACAGGAGTTATAGTTATATTGAGATTCTGGAATCGAACATTGTGTTTCAGGTTCTTCAACCTGTTCGGGACTACGGATGCAGGTGGTAGTGGTTCGAATCATCCGGGGAACCTAAAGGCAGGCAAAGAGATGGCCCTGAGTGATACAAAAGTTGGTGGCGAATATGAGTTTGTCGGTTTAGATGGGGGCGCAGGTCTCAGGGAGAAAATCAATTCGATGGGGCTGAATTCCGGTGCGATCCTGAAAATCACTAATAACTCCGGTCATGGTCCTGTGGGACTTGAGGTCAGGCAAACCAAACTTGGCATCGGGCGTGGTATGGCTCAGAAAATCAGGGTGAGGGAAATTGAGCCGGGAAGTTAGAACCCTCGTAGTTGCCCTCGCCGGCAATCCCAATTCCGGCAAGACTACTATTTTCAACAACCTTACCGGCGCGAGTCAGCATGTCGGCAACTATCCGGGTGTGACTGTAGAAAAAAAAGAGGGGACTGTCAAAACCGGCAAATATAAAATCAAATTTGTCGATTTACCGGGTACTTACTCGTTATCCGCATATTCCATAGAAGAAATTATCGCACGCAATTTCATCATTCAGCAGAAACCGGATGTCGTCATCGATATCGTTGACGCTTCAAATCTTGAACGCAATTTGTATCTCACGACGCAAATTGTCGAACTTGGTATTCCGATAATCATCGCACTTAACATGGCAGATATGACAAAGAGTCGCGGCATAGACATCGATGATTCCCTCCTGTCACAGTTGCTTGGTCTTAAAGTTGTACCTACTGTCGGCAACAAGAATACAGGAATGGACCGTCTGCTCGATACGATTATCGAGGTGATTGAGAGTGAATCACCTGTAACCCCTGCGACTGTTAATTATGGAAAGGAATTCGAGGCTGAGTTGTCGAGGATTTCCCGGATCGTGTCGAAGGATGAGTCTGTCATAGAAGGGTATCGTCCACGATGGATTGCCTTGAAGCTTCTCGAAAACGATGCCGAAGTAGGCAAGCTGGTCGCCAGACATCGGTATGTCAATGATCTTGTCGATGCCGCCATGAAGGGCGGGGAACGGATCGAATCTCTCTATGGCGATACTGTTTCATCAATCATCTCAGATCGCAGGTACGGTTTCATAAGCGGCGCATGCTCGGAAGCTATTCGAATGACGGGTGGCAAGCGGCATGATATGTCGGATAAGATCGACTCTGCGTTGATACACCCGATTTTCGGACTCCCGATATTTGCTGTGATGATGTGGCTGATGTTTCATCTGACATTTACGCTTGGCGAAAAACCGATGGAATGGATCGAAAAAGGTGTAATATTTCTCTCGCAGTTTCTATCTTCTGCAATGCCCGAAGGTCTGCTTCGATCGCTGATTGTCGATGGTATGATAGCAGGCGTGGGGGGCGTGATTTCATTCCTGCCGAATATCATGCTTCTATTTCTTGCGATAGCAGTTCTCGAAGATACAGGTTACATGGCTCGTGCGGCTTTCGTGATGGATCGCATCATGCACAGGATTGGTCTGCATGGCAAGTCCTTTATCCCGATGCTGATCGGCTTCGGCTGCACAGTACCTGCATATATGAGCAGTCGAATTCTCGAAGACAAAACTGACCGCCTTGTTACCATGCACGTATCGACATTTATGAGTTGCGGTGCGCGACTTCCGGTTTATATCCTCGTGTGTGGCGCATTCTGGCCTGATAACGCGGGAACGGTCATCTTTTCGATCTATGCGCTCGGTGTTGTGACTGCGATTGTTTCCGTGAAACTCCTGCGTTCGACGAGATTCAAAGGAATGTCATCACCATTCATCATGGAATTGCCCCCCTATCGTGTACCTACGATGCGAAGTCTTGTGATTCACATGTGGGAAAGATCGTGGCTATATATCAGGAAAGCGGGGACGATCATTCTTGGTGTGTCAATCATTATGTGGTTTATAATGACTTTTCCCCAAAAGACGGACTTTGACAAGGACTATGACGGTTTGATCCAGAGTGCGGAGACAGCCGCAGAATCATCTGCTGCGACGTTTGCCGAGACTCAGTCTCTCGTGAGCAAATACAAGGCGGAGAGATCAGCCGAACGGATGGAGTACTCTGTCGCGGGGAGAATAGGAAAACTTATCGAACCAGTCATCTCACCGTTGGGATTCGACTGGAGGCTTGGTGTCGCGATATTTTCAGGATTCGCGGCGAAGGAAGTTGTCGTTTCAACAATGGGCACAGTCTACGGTGTAAGCGAATCGGGTGAGGAATCACGTTCTTTAAGGCAGAGACTTGCCGAGGATCCGAAATATTCAAAGTTAATCGCGTATGCGTTTGTTGTTTTTGTCCTGCTTTATATGCCCTGTATGGCTGCGCTCGCGGTATTTCTGCGGGAATCAGGTTCGTGGAAAGAGCTTCTTTTCCAGATTTCATACACATTTGTACTCGCATGGAGCATGGCGTTCATCGTATATCAGGGTGGAAGGCTGATCGGACTCGGATGAAGAGGATATGATTTATGTATGAACTCATAGTAGTATTCGTGATTGTCGGCATAGCCGGTTTCTATGTCGGCAGACGGCTTTTAAGGCAACTCAAAGGTCGGGGTTGCGAAGATTGTGACCATTCGCAACGCGCGAAGTGTAATGAAACATTGATCCAATTGAAGCCATTCGATGAGAAAAAGCTCTGATTGTTGTCTCATATATTCCTGTACTTTCACAATCTGCAGAAGACGTCAGGAGCACAGGGCTCCTGACCTACAAGACTGATCGAGTCCGCATATCAGCTATCATGTGTCAGTTCGATCTTGACCGAAGCCTTGCATATCCTTATCAAGTAAGATCGGAATCTAAGAATCGAGTTGTTATCATGCCGAATGAATTCAAACACCGAGACAGTTTCATATTCAAGATCGACCCGAGAGTCAAGCTGATCTGGACTCTCTCCATGATGGCATTGACAGCTTTTGTTTTTTCGGCGTATCTGTACGCCGGGTTGACAATATATCTCTTTGCACTATTCACGATTTCACGACTCTCATGGTCTCGACTCCTTCCTGCTTGTCGCATATTCCTGATAATGTTTGCAATCACGTTCTTACTGCATACGCTGTTTGGAACTGCTGGAGGAACGGTGTATTTCCATATCGCTGGTATCAAGATAACTTCAGGGAGTATTCATGACGGCTTGCTTTACTCCTATCGTATAATGCTGTTTCTCATAATTGCGGCGATCTCAGATATGTCAACATCGGCAATTGATATGGCTGATGGGATTCTCAAACTGATCAAACCGCTCAGACATCTGCGTATCCCTGTCAGTGAAATCGCTACGATGTTGTTCGTGGCACTCAGGTTCGTGCCGGTCCTGACTGATGAAGCACGCATTATTCGCATGTCTCAAATGGCGAGGGGAATGAAAACCGGCGGCGGTTTGATTGGAAAAATTCGTTCTGCCAGAATGTTGGTGATGCCTCTGATGATGGGAGCCGTGCGTCGCGCGGACAATCTGTCGCTCGCAATCGAGAGTCGCGGATATCGTGTCGGGATTATCAGGACATCAATGCGAGAATTTGTGCTCACATGGCGTGATGAGGTTTTCGTTATCGTAACTCTGGCTTTTGTGGGAATACTGCTCTGGGTGGACAGGATCGTTGTTTCATGAATTATAAATGCGTTATCGAGTACGATGGTACTGACTTCTGCGGATGGCAGGTGCAGCCGAATCTCAGGACAATCCAGGGTGAAATCGAAAAAGCGACTTCCAAAATGGCGAAGTCTGCAGTCAAAGTTATCGCCGCGGGGCGCACTGATGCGGGTGTCCATGCTGTCGGGCAGGTAATCAACATGCGCATCGATAAGGACTGGACGGCTGATATAGTCTTGAAAGGCATCAACTCGCTCCTGCCGCCGGACATTCTCATAAAACGGTGCAGAGTGGTCAGCGACAGTTTCAATGCGCGGTTTGACGCAACATCGAGAGAATATCGTTTCCAGATTTATGCGGGTAGGAGCGCCCTCAGGAGAAATCGATTCTGGTGCACTGATTCCAGATTCGAGTATAACATGCTGACTGACCTTGCATCATACATTACTGGCGAACATGATTTCGGGTCGTTCTGTGTGCTGAAATCGCAGAAAGAGTCAAACATTTGTACGGTAACAAAATCATGCTGGACAAAGCGAGGAAATGAGTATACTTTCCACGTTGTTGCAAACCGATTCCTGCACGGGATGGTGAGGTCTTTGGTGGGTACAATGGTCAAAGTCGCGAGTGGACAGCTTTCGGAGTCACGGTTCCAGAGTTTGCTTCGTACACCGAATCGATCCGCTGAAATCTTTACAGCCCCGCCTCAGGGCCTAACGCTTGTGAAAGTCAAATACCGACAATATGTTACGGGAGGTTGAATGAAGTTCTTTATTGATACTGCCAACATCGATGAGATCCGTCAGGCCGCCGATATTGGTGTCCTTGATGGTGTGACAACCAACCCCTCACTGATCTCAAAAGAAAAAGGCAAATTTGAGGATATTATCAGACAGATATGTGAAATCGTAGATGGACCGATTTCGGCTGAGGTTGTTGCAACAGATGCTGAAGGCATGGTTGCTGAAGGGAGGAAGCTCTCGGAAATCCACAAGAATATCGTTGTCAAGGTTCCATGTACGGTTGATGGACTCAAGGCGACGAAAAAGCTTTCATCTGACGGTATCGGCGTCAACATGACGCTGGTCTTCTCACCGTCTCAGGCGTTGCTGGCAGCCAAAGCAGGCGCGATGTTTGTCTCGCCGTTTGTCGGACGACTCGATGATATTTCGCATTACGGTATGCAGCTTGTCGAGCAGATCGTGAGTATCTACAATAACTATGATTACGATACGGAAGTGCTCGTTGCGTCGGTTCGCAATCCGCTGCACCTTGTTGATGCCGCTATGATGGGCGCGCATGTTGCTACGATGCCATTCAAGGTGATAGAAGCATTGGTAAAACATCCGTTGACCGATATTGGTCTGAAGAAATTCCTCGAAGACTGGGAAAAAGTGAAAGGTCGCTGATGATTGAGCGTTACTCACTGCCTGAAATGGCAAATCTCTGGACTGATGAATACAAATTCGCGACATGGCTCGAAGTCGAAATTGCAGCCTGTGAAGCATGGGCATCACTCGGAGTCATCCCAAAAGCACCGGTCAGGCGGATCAAGTCGAAGGCGAAGTTCTCAGTCAGCAGGATCGAGAAGATCGAAGCTACGGTCAAGCATGATGTCATAGCATTTCTTACAGACGTCGGAAAATCTGTCGGGGGCGACGCGAAGTATATCCATTACGGCCTGACGTCATCTGATGTTCTCGATACCGCAACTGCGGTAATCCTGAAGCGCGCAGGCGACCAGCTTATTGTCCGCGTCAAGGCGTTGCTGTCCGAGATTCGCAAGAAAGCTCGCAAGTACAAATATCAGCCTAAGGTAGGGCGGACTCATGGCGTTCATGCCGAGCCGACTTCGCTTGGGTTGACATTCGCGGTCTGGTATTCCGAGATGTCTCGAAATCTCGAACGCCTTGAGAGAGCTGTTGAGAGTGTTTCCTATGGCAAGCTTTCCGGCGCTGTCGGGACATTTGCCAATATCGATCCTGCTGTCGAGAAGTATGTTTGCCGCAAGCTGAAAATCAAACCTGCTGCGGTATCGACACAGATAGTGCAGCGAGATCGTCACGCGGAATTTCTCTGGGCACTTGCGGTCACTGCGACATCGATTGACAAATTCGCACAGGAGATCCGTCACCTTCAGAAGACTGAAGTGCTTGAACTCGAAGAAGGCTTCAGCAAAGGTCAGAAGGGCAGCTCCGCAATGCCGCACAAAAAGAATCCGATAACATGCGAACAAATGTCTGGTCTGGCGAGAGTTCTGCGCGGTAATCTGATCGCTGCGTTGGAGAATATCCCGCTCTGGCACGAGAGAGATATTTCGCATTCTTCTGTAGAGAGGATTATCTTCCCGGACTCGACGATTCTGCTCGATTATATGCTCCATAAATTCACCGGAGTTGTCAGGGACTTAACAGTTTATCCGAAAAACCTTGTTGCCAATCTTGAGAAAACCGGTGGGCTGATTTATGCTGGTAAATTGCTCCTCGAAGTGACAGATCGGATCGGATCGAGGGATAAGGCATACAGGATTGTCCAGAAGTCCGCCCATGACGCATGGTCGAGTGGTAAGAGTTTCAAGGATCAATTACTTGCCGATCCTGTCATCAGAGAGCATTTCAAGCAGGGTGAACTGGATGCAGTTTTCGATTACCGCCCGTATCTTCGCCATGTCGATATGATTTTCAAGAGGGTTTTCAAGTGACAATTGCTCGCGAAGGTGAACCTGTAATATTCGGCGTTCTATTCGTATCTGTCGTGATTCTCGGTACGGGATACGCGCTTTCATCGACTCTGCTTGAAGTTGTCGGATATGTCGGATTGTTTCTGACGGCTGCGACTTTTTTCTTTTTCAGAGAGCCGGAATTCGAGGCAAAGTGTGGAGACCGCGAAATTCTTTCTCCTGCTGATGGGAAGGTTATCGCATTGGATAACGAAGTTCCTGAGAATCTAAACGGCTACTCGAAACGATTCAGCATTTTTCTCTCGATCATCGATTGCCATGTGAACAGAATCCCTGCAACTGGTCGGATCGAAGATGTTAAATTCAAGCCGGGACGGTGGTTTTCTGCGTTCAAGCCGGAAGCTTCGCTGTATAACCAGCATAGTGAAATCGATCTCGTAACGCCACACGGTAATATTCACTTCCGCCAGATAACCGGCAGCGTTGCGAGAAGAGTTGTATTTAACCTTGTGCCGGGGCAGTCAGTCAGAGCAGGCGAAAGATTTGGCGTGATGAGATTCGGATCGAGGATCGACATGTTTCTGCCGGCAAACGTGAATATGAAAGTGAAAATAGGCGATAAGGTCAAAGCCGGAAAAAGTGTGATCGGAGAGTTCGGCGAGTGAGAAATTATAGAACACTATTCCCGAACTCGTTTACGATGGGGAATATGCTTTGCGGGTTTCTGTCTGTGGTTTCATCGCTTGAAGGCCAGGCTCTTACCGCCGCATGGCTGATTGTGCTTGGAGCATTCCTTGACAGTCTCGATGGCAAAGTTGCGCGCTTATCGAAGGTGTCATCGAGATTTGGCGTTGAACTCGATTCTTTCGCTGACTTCATGACTTTTGGCGTAGCGACTGCCGTGTTGCTCTATGCGTTCGAGTTCAAGGAGATTGGACGCTGGGGATGGATAATATCCGGAGTCTTCGTCATGTGTTCCGGATACAGACTGGCACGATATAATATGCTGGCATCACATGAGGAGAAAAAGAAATTCTATGGATTGCCGGTACCGGTAGCTTCTATGTTGCTTGTGTCATACCTGATATTTTGCTATGAAGTCTGGGGACAAATCGAGTACCGTCAGTATCTGATTGCGATGGTAGTTGGCAGTTCCGCGCTGATGGTTTCCGGCGTAACTTACGAGATATTCCCGGGTAATCTGATCAGTCGCGAAAATCGAGTTAAGTTTTTGCTTTTACTGGCCTTTCTTATTGCGTTAATTATAAAGCCGAGGCTGGTGATGTTTCCGGCAATCCTGGGGTATGTGTTATTATGCCTTGTACGGGAATTAATAGAGATGCTCACGAACGGGAAGAGGCGGTCAAGAAACATGAACAACCACATGGATGACTTGGATTATGTTGAGAGCGACGGTACGAATTGAGTTGAAAAAAGGTGTCCTTGACCCGCAGGGTGTCACTATCAAGAATTCCCTTGTCGATATGGGCTACCCTGAGGTTGGGAATGTGCGTTCAGGCAAGGTGTTTGTCATTGATCTGGATGTCGATGACCATGACAAGGCTCGCTCCATACTGGACGAGATGTGCACGAAGCTCCTTGCCAATCCTGTAGTCGAGACATATACGATTGAGGAATTGCAATGAAATTCGGTGTCGTAACCTTTCCGGGTTCTAACTGTGACTATGATTCCTATGCGGCAGTACGGTTTTCACTCGGCGAGAATGTAGAGTTTCTGTGGCATCTCGATTCTGATCTTAAAGATTGCGATGTTGTGATATTACCGGGTGGATTTTCCTATGGTGATTATCTCCGCGCCGGATCGATTGCCAGATTCTCGCCAATCATGAAGGAAGTGATTAAGTTCGCTAAAGAGGGTGGGACAGTCTGGGGAATCTGCAATGGATTTCAGATTCTGCTCGAAGCGGGACTTCTTCCGGGTGCGATGCTTCGCAACAGGTCGCTTCGGTTCGTGTGTAAACATGTGTACCTTAGAGTGGAAACCACCAAAACGAGACTAACGAGTGCGTCATCTGTGGGCGAAGTTTTGAAGATTCCTATTGCGCATTCAGACGGGAACTATTTCGTCGATGACAATACCCTTGCAGAACTTGGAGAAAACGACCAGATTGTATTTCGTTATTGTGATCGACAGGGCAATGTGACAGATGTTGCCAATCCGAATGGTTCTGTCGATAATATCGCAGGAATCTGTAATCGTGAACGAAATGTTTTTGGCATGATGCCGCATC
>JAJRZO010000329.1 GCA_024275215.1 Candidatus Zixiibacteriota bacterium
GAAAGATTATGCTCGACAATACCAAGTTTTTTAACATCATCAGAATATGAGAGCTTTTTCTTACGTGTAATCCTGTGATCAATCGAGTTTGACCCGACGACTGTCCGCATAAACCGACCAAGAATATAGTAGTCTTCGTTAGAATTGTCCTCGCCAACGAGCGCTGCTATCCCCTGAGGACCAAGTTTCTCGCTGATTGATGTGATCTTCTTCGCTATCGCATCATACGCCTCCGCCCATGTACAATCGACAAGTTCGCCACCCTTACGTATCATCGGAGACCTGAGCCTGTCGGGATGCTGTACATATTGATAGCCATACCGCCCGATGTCGCAGATGAAGCCTTCATCGATCCGGTCATTCTGGCGCGATGTGCATCTGAAGATACGATCGCGGGACACCCACGCAGTAAGATTGCAATTGTCAGAACAGAAATTGCAGACTGTTTTCTTCTGTTCCGTAAGCCAGACCCGAATCTTATATCGCCAGTCGCGGCTCGTAAGCGCACCGACAGGGCAATTCTCGACTATATTTCCAGAATAAAGATTTCTGATTTCACGTCCGGGCGGCGGGAGTATTTCAGTACCGTGCCCGCGATTGAACGCGCCGAGGTCATCTTCCTCACAGATTTCTTCGACAATGCGAACACACCTGTAACAATGGATACATCTGTTCTGATTCCGAATAACCTCAGGCCCGATCGGAAGATCATCGAAAGTCGAGTTTTCATCGACGATGAATCTCTGCTTCGGCTCGACAGTCCGGGCACGATCCACGCCAAACTTGAATGTTGTATTCTGAAGGGGACATTCGCCGCCCTTGTCGCATGTCGGACAATCCAACGGATGATTCAACAGCAGAAATTCAATCACAGCCTGCCTAGCTTTTGTGACACGCTCATTGTTGACATATACAACCATGCCATCAGCAGCCTGAGTCGCGCAGGAAACCTGAAGCTTAGGCCAGCCTTCGATTTCGACAAGACAGACTCGACATGCGCCGACAGATTTCAACTTGGCATGCCAGCAAAACGTCGGGATCTCGATACCATTGTCAAGCGCAGCATCGAGAATCGTCTTGCCGGCAGTCGTCGTCACATCCCTGCCGTCTATGTTCAGCTTGATTTCATCCATCTACACGAAACTCGGGAATTTATTATTAACCATGCACTTCTTGTGCTCAATATGATATTCAAACTCTTCTCTGAATGTCTTCGCAAATGCACGAACCGGCATCGCAGCGGCATCGCCCAACGGACAAACGGTATGCCCTTCTATATTGTCGCAAATGCTCAGCAACAGATCGACATCACCTTCCCTGCCCCTTCCACTTTCGATCCTGTCGAGTATCTGATACATCCACTGAGTTCCCATGCGGCATGGTGTGCATTTTCCACATGATTCGTGCATGTAGAAATGCGCAAGAACTTTTGCTGTCCAGACCATACAGGTATCTTCGTGCATGACGATTACACCGCACGATCCGAGCATCGAACCGGCAGCGGCGACCGATTCAAAATCCATCGGCGTATCAAGTTTGTCAGGAGTCAACACCGGCGTCGATGATCCTCCCGGTATGACAGCTTTGAGCTGTTTGTCATCAAGGATGCCCCCGCCGATGTCATAAATTAAATGGCGCAGTGGCGTACCCAGTTCAAGTTCGTAGTTGCCGGGATTTTTCACATGCCCCGACAGGCAGAAAATACGCGTGCCGGTTGATTTCTCGGTACCAATAGATTTGTACCAATCAGCCCCATTGGTGATAATACCGGGGACATTAGCGAGCGTCTCAACATTGTTCACAACGGTCGGGCAAGCATAGAGTCCTTCGATTGCCGGGAATGGAGGACGCATACGCGACATACCACGCTTGCCCTTGAGGGAGTTCACCAGCGCAGTCTCCTCACCACATATATAAGCGCCACCACCTGTGTGAACAGCCATATCAAGGTCGTAACCAGTACCGAATATATTCTTGCCGAGATAACCCTTCTGATAAGCCTCTTCTATTGCGCCACGCATGCGTTCAGCGGGAAACACGAATTCACCGCGAATGTAGATATATGCCTGATGCGCGCCAATCGCATAAGCGGCGATAGCCATACCCTCGACAACCATGTGCGGATCATTTTCCATCAGGACGCGATCCTTGCATGTGCCCGGCTCGGATTCATCGCCATTGCAGACAAGATATTTTGGTTTCGGAACATCCTTCGGAACGAATCCCCATTTGACACCCGCAGGAAAACCTGCGCCGCCTCGTCCGCGAAGACCGGACGCTTTTACGACCTCGCAAACATCTTCCGGCTTCATTTCTCTGAGAGATTTCTCCCAGGC
>JAJRZO010000330.1 GCA_024275215.1 Candidatus Zixiibacteriota bacterium
CTACTACTTCATCATGTACGCATGCGGCGTGGCGTCTTCATCGCTTCTTAGTGATATGCTTCTCATGTCAGGAAAAGCGCGGTGGATTCTGATGTTCGTCTATTGGGTCCCGACTGTGATCTTTGCACTTGCGGCATATATTGCATACTCCTTGGCATTCAAGTCTGACTGATAATGACTGACAATCCGTACGTCGATAAGCTCCACAATCTGCCGAAGAATCCCGGTGTTTACCTGATGAAAGACAGGTCGGGTAAAATCATCTATATCGGTAAAGCCAGGAATCTGAATAACCGCGTGCGAACGTATTTCCAGCATGGGCAGAAGTTCGATCCCAAGACCCAGGCGTTGGTATCCAAAATCCATGATTTCGAAGTTCTCGTAACCGACAACGAAACCGAAGCCCTGATCCTCGAAAGCAATTTGATCAAGCAGCACAAGCCTCGCTATAATGTCAATCTGAAAGACGATAAACGGTTTCCGTATGTCAAAATTACGACCAACGAACCGTATCCGCGAATCCTGATTGTGCGGCGGCTTCAGAAAGACAACGCGAGGTACTTCGGACCGTTTACGAATGCCCAGAAGATGAGACAGACCGTGCGATTCCTGACGAAACTTTTCAAGATACGGACATGCAATCTTGTAATCCCACACCCGAAGGGAAAGGAACAGAAAGTCTGCCTTGAGTACAGGATCAAACGATGTCCCGGACCATGCGAAAATCTTGTCACAGTAGAAGATTATCGCAAGCAGGTCGACAAAGTCTGTCTCTATTTTTCAGGTCAGTCGGAAGAACTTATCGGCAGACTCAACAGTCACATGCAGGAGCTTTCAGAGCAGATGGAGTTCGAGGCCGCGGCGGAAGTGCGTGATCAGATTCGAGCTATCGAAAGCATCCGTCAGAAACAGAAAGTCGCTGCGGAAAAATGTGTTGATCGCGATGTGATCGCTTTTGCTGTCGCCGCGACTGATGCAGCGAGTGTAGTCCTGCAGGTGCGAGAGGGAATGCTCATCGGGCGACAACATTTCTATCTCAAGTGCGAGGTGCAAACGCAGAACAGCGAATTGGCGGAGACATTTGTCAAACAGTACTATATGCACGCGCCTAATCTTCCAGAGGAAATATATCTCTCAGATGCTATCGAGGACAGAGAGTTGATCGAACAATGGCTCTCAAAGCGGCTTGGGAAAAAACTGAAGTTAATCGTACCACAAAGGGGGGAGAAGCTCAAACTGGTCGGGATGGCGGCATCGAATGCCAAACTTGTTCTCGATGAACTCCTTGTGCAGAAACAGGGATACAAAAAACGTGTGCCTGCAACCTTGCTGAAATTGCAACAGGAACTAAGACTTGACAAGACTCCGATGACAATGGCGTGTATTGACATTTCGAATCTCGGTGGGACGGACAAAGTTGGGTCGCTTGTCTATTTCTCAAATGGCAAACCATTGAAAAACCAGTATCGTCATTTCAAAATCAAGACCGTCGTTGGGCAGGATGATTTCGCTTCGGTGAGGGAGGTTGTCAGCCGCTATTATTCGCGTCTGAATGGAGAGGGGAAAGATGGTCCTGACCTTCTTGTGATCGACGGTGGCAAGGGACAGCTTTCCGCCGCACTCGAAGCGCTCGGTGATTTGAATATTGAAGCAAATGTCATCGGGCTTGCAAAGAGACTTGAAGAGATTATTCAACCCGGAAAGAAAGAGTCTTTACTCATATCGAAGTCATCACCGACTTTGCGATTACTCCAGATGCTTCGCAATGAAGCGCACAGATTCGCGATTGAATATCACAGAAAGTTGCGTGGCAAACGGACTGTTGCGACTGAACTCGAACAGATCGAAGGTATCGGCCCAAACAAAGCTAAGAAACTCCTGAAACATTTCAAGAGCGTGAAACGAGTCTGTGAAGCTTCAACCGAAGATATCTGCAAGCTTCCCGGTCTCGGCAGGAAGGACGCTGAAAGAATCAAGGCGTATTTTGGTGCTGAGTAGGGCGGTGAGCTGTGGCGAAGCTGTCTTGCCATCTTGTATTATGACAGTCTCGATGATCCATGGTTTGCGCTTGTGAATCCGGTTCTGGTTTCCCGCCTGCGGGGGAATGACAAATGCTGTGCCTGTGGGCGACAAACGTCCTGAGGTTGTCTCAAAAGTACAATTTAACTCAAGCAGGAAGTTAATTATGTCACTCCCGCGAAGGCGGGAGTCTATTCTAACCATAACTTATTCAATGGATTCCCGCTTTCGCGGGAATGACACCA
>JAJRZO010000331.1 GCA_024275215.1 Candidatus Zixiibacteriota bacterium
TAGAAAGATCCGCCGATTGGCGTGGACATGTCAGCCATGATAATCACCATAGGTTGAATCTCGCCGGAAGCAATAAGTCGATCAGCGGTCAGGGCAATCTGATTGTACATGAATGACGCCCCGTCATCACTTAAAGCCATGAAATCGTGGAGCAGATAAAGCGCCGGAAACTTGGGTCCTTCACCCGGAGGATCCAATACATAGCCGGGAGGTGTATAAATGACAATGTTTCTGCTCCGATAGTTGGTCCAGTTCAAAGGATCACCGGCATTCAACTCATCAGTGTTGAATTGTCTGACATAATTCGTAATCACCAAACCGTGAGGAAAATCACTCGGGTCGGCTGGGTTGTCCCTGTCCCCACAAGCGGCCAGCAGAACAACCATAGCCAACAGTACCGAAATAATCGCTATTCTATTTGCCATGTCTCTCCCCTGCTAAAACCGTATTGTAAATGAAAACATCGTATTGAATGCTTTGTTATTGTATGTGCCTGAAAGATTATCCCAGACGCCATCACCATTCGTATCCACAAGTTTATCGACATTACGCTCCGGCATAGCAACATATTCAACTGTTGCAGACAATTCGTAATTCTCGATAAAGTAGCTAAGCCCGCCCGCCAGATGATGTCTGTCACCGGTGTCGGTCAAAAGCGGAGTACCGGTAATATCCGGAACGGGACTTTGGTCGAAACTATAGCCTCCGCGTAGCCTGAACTGGTCCATAGCCAGTGTCTCGAAACCGAAACTCAGGCGAATAGAATTGTCCCAGTTGTTCTGAATAACAGATGTCTTTTGCATAGCTTTCTGAATTGTCGGCCAGTCGTCAAGTCTCATCGGTCCTGTAGAATCCTTCACTATGAGTTCGATGTCATTGTAGTCAGACCACATGGTATAGGCAAAATCAGCAGAGAGAGTAACATTATCCGATGGCTTGTAAGCGATTCCAAACCCAAACTCGGATGGAACTACGACATCGGCTTCAAGTTTCTGCGTCTGGATTATTGTTCCGCCGGAGAAGACCTGTGCGATATTGAGCGAGTCATCAGGGTCTTCTATATTATCAGCAATATCTCTGTTGTCCGGGGCATAGAACGCATCAAGACCGTCTCCCTTGATAGTTACTGTTGACTTGGAAAAATAGCTGCCTCCGATGGAAAGGTCATCGCTGACATCATACAGGACGCCGACATTGACGCCAAAACCGAGACCATGAGCGTTTATCATTGATGAAGTCGGAAAATAGTCGTATGGTCTGGCGTTCAGCGGTTCATCCAAATCCGAAGGTATAAGATAAATGCCTTCAGTGTACAAATCCACGCGACGGAGCGATACTCCGATGCCGACATTCAGTCTGTCATCAGAAAACGATTTTGCGATTGCTGAGTGAAATTCGACAACATCGTAATTATTTCGATAATCGGTAATCGGCAGTAATCCCTGATCCTGATTGTAGCCATACGGGAATCGATAAAGATCCCAGCGCAGGTTTTCATCGTAAGTTTGATAAGCGGCAAATGCAGCGGTCAGCGGCAGGCCGAAAGGCGCCACTGTTATACCGGCTGCGCTTGGAAAATTGACCGTGAAATCATCCGGGTAACGTTCACCGGAAGGAAACCCGAACGAATAACCATCGATGGTAACATTGGGATCATAGCTCGGCCTGTAGCTGTCGAGGCCGAGAGAGAAATTCAATTGTGACTGTTCTATTCGCGCAAGACCGGCGGGGTTGTAATATACCGCACTCCAGTCATCCGCTACAGCCCGGAAAGCCCCTGCCATAGATCTGGCGCGGGACCCCACTCCTGTCACAGAATACCCTCCGGCATAGACTTCCGAAACCAGGAGCATGGCTGCCAAGATCACAAGAGAGATCCTCAGAGCACGTTTTGAAGCCATTCTCTTCTCCGTTAGTAATGTTAATGAAATAATTCTCCTCCGATCGACATCATTCTGCTAACCTCTTGACGCAGAACTATGCAAGACGTCAAATGGCGCAATATAAAAGCGAAAACTTATACGGACGCCCCTCGTTTGTCAACCCCTTTTTGGGACGAACATATATGGACCTGATAGTGAGTGTCTCGTTGTTTCAAGCGGTTGGCATTTCAGGGAAGTGGAAACTCTTATTCATGTCATTGCGAAAGCCGGCATCCGGTCTTCAAGGCTGGTACTGGATGCCGGATCAAGTCCGGCATGACAAGCAGTACGTATTTACTCGTTTTTTGTACCGCTCACCTCCATGAAAACTCATTGATGTTTTTCTGTGTGCCGTCAGGAAAGGATTCCTGACGGCGCACTGAAACGGCGTACAACGGTACTCAAGGATTCCTGACGGTGTACAAGATCATGAGGATACAACAATTTACACATTTGTACGGACATTATTCGGGGGAAGTCCAATCCAAATCATTCGTTGACAAAGTTGTTTTATTGCTTATACTTACAAAACAGACAGAATATACTCACCGTGAACACGGATAATATCGAGTTATGATTTGGGATTTGTCGAATTTCTGTGTTTCACATAGAGGTTTTGCATCAAAATGACGAATCTGAATATGTGATTCTCAAATGAGAGGTAAATGATAATGCAACTAATGGATTACTTCAACCAACCAAACGCCGCGCAGTCGCGCACTCTCCTGCTCACTGTAATTCTCATCGCGGTCATGGCAGTTTTTACAGGTTCCGCGCTTGCCGATCAAGTGAGCTACACAATCGATTTCTCGAAATCTGATCTGTCATTCTCGAAAACAGCAGACTACGATGTCGTAAAGCTCGCGGACGGCGACTATCTTTCAGAAACAGGCAAGCCGTTCCTGCCATCGAAAACAATCAGAATTGCCCTGCCTTCCGGTTTCGCAGTTCAGTCATTGGAGTATGAATCCATTTCTGAAACGCAACTCTCCGGATCATTCAACATACTTCCTGCGCAACCTCCTCTCAGGATTGGCCAGTCTCTTGAGGATGTTGAATTTATTCAGCCGGATCAGATGATATACTCATCGAGCACGCTATATCCGTCAGTGCTGGCGGAGCTTGTCGGACAATCCGATCTCGCGGGTCAGTCCTACGCAGTCGTTCGCGTTTTTCCTGTTCAGTATTCTCCGACCGCGCATGAACTAATTTTTCATCAATCAATCAAGATAACTGTTTACGGAACAGGTGGATATATTTGTGGCGATTATATGCCGAACAATATCTCAAAATCGAGCCGTGAGAAATACGAGAGTATTGTCAAAAGCCTCGCAGTGAATCCCAACGATGCCATCACTCGCACATCAGGATACAAGTCTGCGTCATCACTGCCTCCGGGCGGTCCGTTCGATCATGTTCTGATAACATCAGCATCGATTGCATCCTACTGGGAGCCGCTTGTCGAATGGCATAATATGAAAGGAATCAGAGATACTATCATCACGACCTCGTTCATATACTCCAATTATACCGGCAATAACAACCAGGAGAAAATCCGCAATTTCATAATTGATGCTCATGACAACTGGGGAACTGCTTACATAATGCTTGGAGGCGAGAACGCAAATATTCCTTTCAAAAACGGTTACTTCGAGAATGAATTCGTTCCGGGTGATGAATACTATGCCGACTTCGATGATGACTGGCAGCTCGAGGTTTTCCTTGGTCGTGTTACGGCTGACAATGCAACCCAGATAAACAGATTCATCGACAAGGTTCTTAAATACGAACAGGATCCGGTCTTGTCAAATTATGCGCTGGATGCGACAATTGTCGGCATGGATCTTACGACTGAGATGGAAGCGCCATACTATACACTAACTGCGGGCGAAGAACTCAAGGAGTATATAGACACTGAGTACATTCCATCGAGCTTCAATGTAACGAAAATCTACGACAGCTATACAGGCAATCACAAGAGCGATTTCATCGATGCTTTGAACAGCGGTCAGAATCTTGTCAATCATTGTGACCATTCCAACTACAGCGTTATGTGCGTAGGCGACCGTAATCATAACTGGTGCATGTACAGTTCTGAGGTTGATAACTTGAATAACAACGGACAGATGTCTGTTATCTTTTCAATAGGCTGTCACGCAAACGAAATGGACTACAACGACTGTATTGCCGAACATTTCGTGATTTACAATGACCTTCAGGCAGGTGTTGCATTTAATGGTAATACACGCAGTGGCTGGTTTTATGTCGGTGATCCGATGTCGCTGTCATCGCAACTCGATATCTACTGGTGGCGGGCGATGTTTGCAGAAAACAAGTTCACCCTCGGTGAGATGCTGACATACTCAAAAAACAGTCTGCCACACTCTGGAATCTGGCAATATTGTCAGTGGACGCTCAATCTGCTCGGTGATCCTGCGATGGTGGTCTGGACTGACAATCCGAGAGTCCTGCAAGTCAGCCATCCATCCATGCTGCCGGTTGGCTCGTCGCTGTTTGACATCCATGTCGAAGACAATTCAGGTGATGCAATAGAAAACGCCCTTGTATGTCTCTGGAAAGAGGGTGAACTCTATGAAATCGCTTTCACTGACCAGTATGGAAACTTGACAATGACACCAGCACCTGTATCTGAAGGCGAGATGCATGTCACGGTTACCAAACATAATTTCGTACCGTATGTCGGTTCAGCCGAAGCTACAACACAGAATCTTCCTCCTCAATGCCAAACGCCTGGCGACACGATGATAAATATCTGCCAGCTTGAGGAAGTCTGCATACCTGTCGGCTGTTATGATCCCAACGGTAATCTTTCGGCAGGCCCGACACTCATTTCGGGTCCCGGTACTCTGTCGAATGGATTCTGGTGCTATACCCCGACTGGTGATGAAGTTGTCACTGTTACTATTCAATGCGAAGATTCAGGCGGTCTGACATGCGAGACTACTTTCGATGTGCATTTCAATCCGAATGATGCTCCGGTGTGCGATCCTCCCGACGATATTACAATTGTGCAGTGCGCCCCCGAAGAAATTATCGTTCCGCTTGGCATCACAGATCAGGATGCCAATATCGAAACAACTGAAATTCTCTCGGGACCGGGTTATGTTATCCACGGTAACTGGATGTACACGCCTGACGAAGGTCATGATACGCTGGATGTTCTTATAAGAACTACCGATGTTTGTGGCGAATACTGTGAGGAAAGTTTCAGAGTGATCACCAATGTGAACTATTCGCCTGTCTGCGAGTTTCCGAATGATTCGGTGATTGTTCAGTGCACTCCCGAACAGGTCAGTCTTCCGATTGTGGTTTATGATCCGGATGGTCCTGCTCCCCAGTGCGAAAAGATTATCGGTCCGGGAGAACTGATCGGCAACAACTGGGTATATACGCCGTCAGGTGATGAGACTGTATATATCACTATCAGATGCACTGACACTTGCGGTGTTTACTGTGACGATCAGTTCGATATTACATTCGACACGAACGACCCGCCATCATCCAATGGCACGAGCGAGATGACATTCGTAATGTGTGACTTGTCCGAACAGTCAGTGCCGATACCTGCAAACGACCCAAACAACAATATCGTCGACTGGGATATAATTCAGGGGCCGGGCAGCGTATCTGATGGTTACTGGCATTACACGCCGTCAGGTGAGGATACCGTCGATCTCACGATCAGGTGCACCGATGAGTGCGGCGAATTCGCCGATGTCAGTTTCAGTGTTGCATTCGAGATGAATGTTCCTCCGGTTTGCGCGGAGATCAATGATACTGTCGTAGTGATGGAAAGTCCACGGGAGATCAAAATCCCGTGCGGTGCAAACGATGCAAACGGCAATTTCACGGGTTGCACAGAGTCGCATGGTCGTGGATATGTGCAGGGTGACAGTTGGTATTACACACCATCCGGCCCTGAGACGCTTTCTGTCTCTATCCAGTGCAACGATGATTGCGGCGCAACCTGCCAGACTGATTTCACTGTTACTGTCGTGATGCTCCCATGCGGCGATACTAACAGCGACTCCGCAGTTGATATTGATGATGTCGTGTATCTGATCAACTATATCTTCGGTGGCGGTCCCGCACCGGCATCCGAGGAGTTAGCCGATGTCGATTGCTCCGGCAATGTCGATATCGATGATGTCGTCTTCCTGATCAATTATATCTTCGGTGGTGGCCCCGCGCCATGTGCAGGATGTTAGGTTTTGTTTTTATACGTTCCAACTCATTTCGCATGAGTGGGGCACTCCTGCGCAACATCCTATTCTGACAGTATCGCATTTCAATGGATCCCCGTCTTCACGGGGACGACATAAAATGGTATTGCGTTTTTTCGTGCGCCGTCAGGAATCCTTTCCTGACGGTCCAGAGGAATAATAATGCGTAGTCGCAACCGGGCCGGTAGCCCACCCAAAATGTAATGTCGGGTGAGGATGAGCAGGGTGCTCCGCCCTTTGGGTGGGTATAGCTTACGTACCGGTGTGATCTGATGCAAAAACACGGAATACATTCACAATCTTCTTGATCCGTTGAAAATAGTTGATTAGCTTCTCGCAGGGTTGGCATCATTAGTATCAGCCACTTTGTGAGTATTGAGAAACATCGTACCGTGGAGGTTTTGACCTGCTTAATTCCTGATGATGATATGGCGAATGATAATCTTGTATGACTAAGTTTTCAGGTAGGATTGATGAATTCTGATTTCGAAATGCCGACCCATCCGGTTCAGCGACTTACCAAACCTTTTTTACGTTTCATTCACCTGGAAGCTTCAAGTGGGATAGTGCTTCTCAGTTGCACTATTGTCGCACTATTGGCTGCCAACTCCCCTCTTGCATCATCATATCACGCTTTTTGGAACCAGACTCTGAGTCTTGCATTAGGTGGGTCAGGGCTGTCCTATCCATTGTGGTACTGGGTAAACGATGGCCTGATGGTAGTATTTTTCTTCGTGATCGGTCTTGAACTGAAGCGAGAACTTACATCCGGAGAGCTTAGCAGGAAACGTAATGTTATTTTACCCGCCGCTGCCGCAATAGGCGGAGCTGTCACACCGGCAATCATCTTTTTGATGTTTCAAAAAGGTGAACCAGCGCAGGCAGGCTGGGCTATACCGATGGCAACTGATATCGCATTTGTTGTTGGCATTCTGAGTCTCCTGGGCAAACGGATACCGCATAGTCTCAAGATATTCCTTTTATCTGTAGCCATAGTGGATGACCTTCTGGCGGTTTCGGTTATTGCTGTATTCTATACGGAGACAATTCACATGATGTGGCTTGCTATGGCTGCGGGTGGATTCGGAGTGATAGTGTTGCTGAACAAGCTGGGTGTGCGGCTCATAGGAGTCTATGCGCTGATAGGATGCGCATTATGGCTTTTTACTCTCAAGTCGGGAGTTCATCCGACTATCGCGGGAGTAATCCTTGGTCTGATGACACCTGCGGCAAGCTTGCTGGACTTGAAGTCAGCACAAAAAGCGCTCGCCTCAGTTGGAACAACATCATATCAGGATGACTTGAAAGAAATGAAAAAAGCAAGTTTCACCCTGTCTCGCATGGCTCAATTCACAGCAAGAGAATCTGTATCTCCTCTTGAACGTCTCGAAACAGCTCTTCATCCGTGGGTTGCATTTGTCATCATGCCGGTTTTTGCCCTCGCCAACGCCGCAGTATTATTTAACATCTCCAGTTTCGGGACACAACTGTCAGTAGCAGTTATACTTGGATTGGTAGTCGGGAAACCTGTAGGAATCATTGTAACTTCATATATAGTCATTGGAATCGGCTGGGCTAAATTGCCGAACAATGTAAACTGGTTTACTATGGTCGGAGCGGGATTATTAGCCGGCATCGGTTTTACGATGTCATTGTTCATAGCATCTCTTGCCCTTGAGGGAACTTTGCTGGAAACAGCAAAAGGAGGAGTCCTCTTAGGATCAGGTATAAGCATGATACTTGGATCTTGTGCTTTGTTGCTTGCGGCTAAGTACAGGGTCAGTAACATGTAATGCTATTCGGAATCACCACGTTTGAATGCGGGTATTATTGCGCTGAAAGACCCACCGATTGCAACACCGATCCCCATCCACCACCATTGATCTGTAAGGATAGATAGAATCAAGCCGATTACCACACCAAACGTAATTCCAATAGCGATTGATGTGCCAGTATTCATGACTTACTCAGATGCTTGCGGTTCTGCTGCTCTGATTTTCATAAATGCCAGTGTCCAGATCGAACTCTGGAAAACACCGAAGTATGCTCCGAAAAGTAATATCACGACCAAACCGAACATTATCCCCGGAATCAGTCCGAGCCAGAGATTGGCAAAGCCCAAAACAACGAACGGAATTGCAAGCACCATCACAGCAAGGAAAAATGTTATCGATCCGACAATCTGGGTGAGTATCGATGACAGCGCGACTCCGAATGTTTTACCGAAATTCTCCTTCAGCATTTTCCAGCCATTCAGGAAAGAGTCGCTCCATGACAGGTTTTCGATTACTGCAAAACGGATTCCCCACGCCGTGACTGTCTCCGCCACGAAAATAGCCGCGATGAATACTGGGACTGCAATTGCTATAAGAATGACCCCAAGCACCCAGTGAGCGAAAAAACCCGGCACTACAAGCATCGCAAGAAACAAGAGGAAAAATACTACAGCAATTGCCAGCAGGATTACCATAACAAACAGCCGCCAGAATTTGTCGATGCCTTTGCTCCAGCATTCACTCAACGTGACATTATTGCCTGATTCTTTTCGAACGATGCCATGAATCATGGCACCCTCCGACAAGACAGACATAACAAAGAATATTATCCCCAGGAGTAAAGCAGCCAGTACGGTCCACATGACTATAAATGGCTCAATACCTATTGAACCAAGGTCGATCTGGTTGCGCTTATCAATGTTGGAGAATATCCTGAAGATTCCTTCAGAACCTGCCGCAAAGAACCCGAACAACCACAGGAATTTATATTCCCAGGCATTCCTCAGTGATTTTGTTACCAGTCCCCGGTAATCGAGCGACATAGCGCGATCCTCCTCAAATGTCGCAGGCATGAACCAACTCGACCTGATCTGTATACCGTGTCAGTTGAGGAATATTCAATCTGACGTCATACTTTAGTTGTAATCTACGTGAGAAAGGTAAAACAGTTGCGAGAGCATTCAACAAAAAAACACGTAACAGCGTTGCTGTAGCCTATTACGACAGGGTCATGCTTTCCAGGCGTTTGATGCGTTCCTCGACAGGTGGATGAGTTGAGAAAAGTTTCGTGAGTCCCTTTGCCGAAAGCGGATTGACAATAAACATGTGCGCAGTCGCAGGAGATGCTTTCATCGGGCGCGCTTTGACGCCATTGTGAAGTTTGCGCAAAGCATTAGCGAGATCGCGCGGCATACCATGTATTTTTGCGCCTTCGGCATCCGCTGCATATTCTCTTGACCTCGAAATCGCCATCTGTATCAGCATAGCCGCGATAGGAGCGACAATCAGCATTGCCAGCGCACCGATGCCATTGTCGCGGTCGCTGCCTCCCCGCCCGCCGAAAATCAACGCAAACCGCGCCATGTATGCGATCATCGATATTGCCCCGGCAATAGTTGCAGCTACTGTGCCGATCAGAATATCGCGATGCTTGACATGACCGAGTTCATGGCCGATTACCGCGGAAAGTTCATTGGGGGACAAGATTTCCAGTATGCCTTCTGTGACGGCTACCGCGGCATGCTTCGGATTTCGGCCTGTAGCGAAAGCATTCGGTGTCTTGTTCGGTACGATATACACTTTGGGCATGGGAAGCCTGGCTTTCATAGTCAATGTACGAACGATGCCGTAAAGTTGAGGAGCTTCTGCCTCAGTGACTTCTCTTGCTCGATACATTTTGAGAACGAGCTTATCGCTGAACCAGTACATGCCAAAGTTCGAAATCACGGCAAAAACGAATGCGATTATCATCCCGCCGCGTCCACCGAGATATGAGCCGATCAACACTAAAAGAACTGTCATCAACGCCATCAAAAATGTGGTCTTGAGATAGTTCATATTCTTTCCTCCATACAAGTTCCTTCACTCCAGAGATTGTAACGCCTGACATCGGTTCCGGTTTCAAGATTTGATTCGATTCTCTTGAATTATACACTCTGTGCATGGCAGATGTCCACATCTGCTGATTCCGATCGCAGCGGTATCCAAGTCCGGCACATGTGGAGGTTGTCTCAAAAGTGCTGTTATACTCAAGAATAACCCGACTCTGTCACTCCCGCGCAAACGGGAGTCTATTTAACAATAACGCATTCAATAGATTCCCGCCTTCGCGGGAATGACATTACTTACTTTCGTAAACAAAATCTCTTGCGTTTCACATAAAGTGCACACAGTAGCTGCGCTGCTGTGTATTGAGTATATTGCATTACAGATAGTTACAGCAGAGAATCTGCAGGGGCACAGCCCCTGCAAGCACTTACGAGATGTGGACATGTGCCGGGCATGAGTCATCGGATTGCGGCAGACCGCAGATCTCTTGTAGGTTAGGAGCCCTGCGCTCCTGACGGAAATCTGTGTCATTGATTTCCCCACTTCTTCAACTCGAAACCATTATCACCGAGAACAGCGTACGTAAAATTATGATGCCAGTCGCCCGTGTTGATGTAGATGCCATTCTCGAAACGAATGATCTCCGGAACATGCGTATGCGCACAGATCACGCAATCATACCCATCATCGAGTTTCGCTTTTGCAAAATCGCGATATTCCTGCAGGAATGAATCTTTTGGTCGATTCGATGTGTGCGCGCGGCTCGTGCGCGAGCACCATTTCGCGAACGGTATCCCGATATCGGGCGGCACCTGACGATACAAAAATATATTCAGCCTGTTGCGCATGATCCACCTGAGCACGCGGTAACCTCGATCGTTTTTTGCGAGACCATCGCCATGAATCAGGAATATCTTTTTGCCGTCGTGCTCGACCGATGCCTGATCACGATGAACATCTATGTCGAGTTGGGTTGTCAGGAGATCGCCGAGCCAGAAATCATGGTTGCCGGTGATGTATGTCAGTTTCACGCCTGCATCGATAAGTTTCTGAAGCCTGAACAATACCGGCAGATGATCTTTCGGAATAGCGTTCTTGTACTCGAACCAGAAATCGAACAGATCGCCGAGGATATATAGCTGCTCGCCTTCCGATGCTACCATCTCGAAAAACTTATCGAGCCTGCGCAGCTTCAGTGTCTCTTTCTCAGGCTCATCATGCCCAAGATGCACATCAGACAGGAAGAAGATCGACATGGAATGGAAAGTAAGAAAAGCCTTACGATTTTGAAAGCGCTAATCTCAACACCCACGCCTCATTCTTGTGGTTGTATTTCGGGTTCATTTTGTGCAGGATCAGGTCGATCAACGATGGTTCGCTGTGATGAACGACCTCATACTTACCGAGTTTTGATTCATATTCAGCGAGTTGATCGTCGGGATAACCATCGGCATACACAACGATATAACTCGGCGGATCCGATCGAGTGATTCGTTCTGACTGAATCGCATCATCGAGATCATATTTTGACGTTAGCTTGACAAAACCCGGCCTGCGATAATCCCAGTACGAATACGGCAGCCATTTCTTGCGCGCGGTGCAATCGAATGCGACACCGTTGACATCATTCTGTTTCGACAAGTAGACCATCGAATCGACAAGCCCGCGATGACCATAGTTGAATGTAAACGGAATCAGCAGCAGCGTATTCATGACAATAAACCATACCCACAGTCCGATCACCAGTTTGCGCCATCTTGCATAATTCTTCGCACGATAGATATAACTCATGCCCGCGCAACCGAGTATGATCAAAACCGGAAAGACCGGTATCATAAAGCGTTCCTGCTTGTTCGGAATCAGCGAATGTATGAAAACAAACATCAATGCCGGCAACAGCAAAACCAGATGTTTCCGGATTGCCTCGCGCTGGAACATCGATCCGAAAAACATGATCGAAAACGGCGGTATCATTATGCCGAGGATCAGCAACAAATGCCTGTACCATGGACCTGACAGTGGTGCTGATTCCGGCAGATTGCTGAGAATATGAGCATACAGGCCACCGAGGAATCGTCCGTGAGTGTAAATGTCGAGCAACCCGAGAATTCCAATAGCGCCCGCGAGCGATACAGAGTATATAATCGCGCGTCGCCAGTCACGCTTCGATAACACAATAGCAATCGGCACAGCGATCAGGGCGGTTGCTATCTGAAAACGAATGGTAAAAGCAATCGCGCTGAGTATTGCTGCAAGAATTGCATCACGATCCGAAGGTCGTTTCATTGACCTGTGCGCAAAATAGAGTGCAGGGACGAGGAAATCCGCGCCCGCCATTTCGATCAGGTTCCTCACCGCGAGATATGGCATCAGGAAATGCGCGCTGAGAATCAGGCCACCGACCAGTGCAGTATTTTTGTCGGTTTCATCTTTCAGATAACGATAACCAAAGATGATCGGTAGAAGTGACAGCAGCGCATGAATCAACCTGTCGAAATACATGTGCTGATTGAGTCGTTCAATCCCAAATGCCGATGTAATCTTCATCATGCCAAGCAGGAACAGATTGTACAGAGGGCTTCTGCCGGGGCCGACTTCCGGCTTGCCATCCCAGCGAATGGTGCCATCATCGAGGAACATGCCTTCATGCTGCCACGCCCATGCAATCCGAACAGTCTCGAAATGATCGTCATGCGCCATGTAGCCCTGAGAGAACATCACAGCTATCAGGCGCAGCATTCCTGCAATTATCAGAATCGAAAGAAGCGGATGTTTCCTGACAGATTCAATCATACGCAGAGAATGTAGTGCTCAGCAGAGTGTTGCTCAAGTGCAAACTGAGACATCTTGTCGAATATGACAATTATCAACCGGCTAAAAACCACTTGCTTTCTGGATAAACTTGACTATTTTGTGTTAGACCGATACATATTATAAATTAGTATTTTATCCCTACGGACTCTTTGCCTCAGACAGAGAGGTGTGGTATGTTTTTATCTAAAACACAAATCATTTTGTCCGTTTTTGTGACAATCCTGATGACAATTACTGTTGCTGCATCGATTGATATCAAAGTCAATCAGGATATGAACACAAGTGTACAGAACGAACCGAGTATCGCAATCAATCATCATTTTACTGGTGATCCGATGAATGTGATCGTCGGTTACAATGACATCGATTCTACCCTCGGCATCAGTTACAGTTCTGATGGTGGGATAAGTTGGTTCGATGTTCAGCTTCCCTATGTCTGGCAGAATACCGGCGATCCGTCAGTTGCATGCGATCTCAACGGCAACGCCTATGCATGTTTCCTGTCCTACGAGGGATCATGGTTCTATGGCGCCAGTGGGATATTTGTCTCAAAATCTACCGACGGCGGTCGGACTTGGCTCACGCCCGTCAAAGTCGATTCGTTGAAATATGCCGGGGGCTCGCCTGTGAAATTCGCTGATAAATGTATGATGGCTATCGATACCAATGCATTCAGTTCGCATGTGAACAATATCTATGTTGGCTGGCAACGCGATGATACCGACGGATTGCATTCCGACATCTTCTTTGCGCGATCTACTGATGGCGGAATGTCATTCTCAACGCCGATTCAGGTAAACAACAATCCACCACAGACAGCATTAGCTGAAGGTGCTTTTCCATTCGTAGGTGCGAATGGATTGGTCTATATGACATGGTATGACTGCTATTTCAAAGGCGGTGTTCCCGGATCGCTGTATGTTGACATGTCATTCGATGGTGGGCAGACGTTCGGCGGCGATGTCAAGGTCGCGAATTTTCTCGCCCCACCTCTGTATTCAGGCGATTGCACCAACTTCAAAGCGAAATGCTTCCCATCGGCTGCAGCCGACCCGTATGATTTCAACAAGCTGTATATTACGTATGTCTCCGATCCGGACGGCTATGAGGATGTGCGGATTGATGTCGGTGATAATCCGGGACAATCTCAGGCAGATCTACCGGTAGTCCTGCGAAATGGGAACTATGTGTATGCAGCCTGGGAGGATTTCAGAAA
>JAJRZO010000332.1 GCA_024275215.1 Candidatus Zixiibacteriota bacterium
CGACGAATATCCCGCCTCATAATCTGACTGAAATATGCAATGCGCTGATAAGAATTATCGATGATCCGGATGTCGAGGACGAACAAATACTCGAAATCGTCACCGGTCCCGATTTTCCGACAGGCGGAATTATCTACGGTCGGGATGGTATTCATGAAGCCTATCTGACAGGTCAGGGACGAGTTATCGTGCGGGCTAAAGTGAATATCGAGAAGCAGAAAAACGGCAAGGAATTCATAATTGTCTCGGAGATACCATTCCAGGTAAACAAGACTAATCTTCTCGAAAAGATAGCCGATCTTGTGCGCGCGAAAAAACTCGAAGGAATTACCGATCTGCGAGATGAATCCGACCGTGACGGCATGCGGATTGTTGTCGAATTGCGCCGCGATGCACAGGCGCCGGTTGTTCTGAATCAGTTGTTCAAACATACACAGATGCAGACGACATTCGGCGTCAATATGCTGTCGCTGATTAACGGTATTCCGAGGCGTACGGGTCTGCGGACAATTCTCGAACAATTCCTGAAACATCGGCACGAAGTCATCACTCGTCGCACAAAGTACGAGCTGGATGAGGCTGAGAAACGTGCGCATATACTCGAAGGTCTGAAGATCGCACTCGATAATATCGATGCAGTCATCGCGCTCATCAGGGCATCGAAAACGCCTGCCGAAGCAAAAACCGGTCTGATGGAGAAGTTCAAACTGAGTGAAATACAGGCCCAGGCGATTCTTGATATGCGTCTTCAACGGCTCACCGGACTCGAACGGGATAAGATCGAACAGGAATATCTTGAACTGATCCAGACAATCGAGCGGCTCAAAGGTATTCTGGCGTCATACCCGAAACGGATGAGTCTGATTCGCGAAGAACTTGTCGAACTCAAGGACAGGTTTGGTGATGAACGCCGGACGCTTATTACGGACGAAGAAGAAGAACTGTCAATCGAAGATCTAATCGCCGAAGAGGATATGGTGATAACGATCACGCATGGCGGGTATATCAAACGGTTGTCGATATCGTCGTATCGTAAACAGAATCGAGGCGGGCGCGGTGTAATCGGGATGGAAAAAAAGGATGATGATTTCATCCAGCACCTGTTCATAGCATCGACGCATGACTATATCATGTTCTTCACTTCGTTCGGCAAGTGTTATTGGATCAAAGTGCATGAAATTCCCGTGGGGGGAAGGCTTGCCAAAGGACGGCATGTAACCAATATGATAAGATTGTCTGAAGGCGAGAACATTTGCGCTTTCCAGAAAGTCAGGAGCTTCGATCCGGGTTCGTTCATTGTCATGGCGACCAGAAAAGGTCAGATCAAAAAGACTGATCTGACGGCATTTTCGAATCCTCGCAAGGATGGCATAATTGCGATCAATATACCACACGGCGAGGATGAACTGATCGACGCATCGATAACAGATGGAAGCAACGAAATTGTACTCGCCTCGCGTCATGGCAAAGCGATCAGATTCCCTGAGAGCAAAGTCCGCGCGATGGGTCGTAATGCGTATGGAGTCAAGGGTATCAATCTCGAAGAGAGTGATTTTATTGTTTCTATGGTTGTGATCAAACGCCAGTC
>JAJRZO010000333.1 GCA_024275215.1 Candidatus Zixiibacteriota bacterium
CAGTCAACACAACACCGTTGCTCTCGCAACGTTTCACAAGACGTTTTTGATTTTGTTCCACCTTAGACCATGTTGTATCAAAGTCGGATATTGGGACAACATAAGTGTATGAAGGAAATACTTCCCAGCCTCGTGACAAAAACGGCCTGACATCATGCAGAGTGCTTCGATTGTGCAGTACGATTCGCGAATAATCATTTGACGACAACTCCGATTCGAGCGCATTCATAATTTCAATGTCTCTGGATGTTCTTTGACTCGGGTAACTCGAATTCTGATCTTTCAGGACAATGCCGTTGTAATAGAGAAGCAGACGATTCGATACGAGTTTGCCGAAACGCTGGTCGGTTTCATACAACGCAATTCCGCCGACTATCTCATCGCCCTTCAGGCACGCAAGTATCCTGAACTGGCCGTCAGTCGCACTACATAGAATATCGAGGTATTCCGGCAGGCTGTAGATGCTGCCTTGCGGAGATTGCAGCACCATCTTTTTCCAGACGCCATAATCCTTCTCGCTAAGATATTTGACACTGACGCCTTTTTTCACGTAACCCGATCCATCCTGAATCCCAGGGTATCTTACATGATACTATCTTTTCATGCCAAGCGCATGCTTTAGTTTCCTGATAATACCCTTCGAAAACCAACTCAAAGCTGGCATTGGGTCATCGAAACAAAACACCGGACTATCGGCTCCAATCCATGAACCGATCCACGACGGCAAACTGAGTTCGCCCTTTCGCAGAAGTTGCATACCTATATGTACATCATAGTACGGATGTACGCATTTCGCACCGACACGATAACCGTTGACAGGCTGTACATCAAGTCCGAGCGCATCCCTGTACGCCATCGTGCAGACATTCACGCCACACTTGGCGGTGAATTCGACAAACCACCAGGGTCTGGCGTTGATTTCGAGAATCTTGTATTTGCCGTCACGGTCATCATATTTGAATTCAGCAGAGAAAATCCCCCTGTATGATATAGCCGTTAGAAGTCTTTTGAGATCATCGGCTGCCTGAGATATCTCGCTGCATGAGATGCTCCTCATATAGGAACTGTTCCCGAAATCATCAGGATACATTCGCAGCCTTCGCCTTGCAAACATGGCGTCAACCTGTCCGTTACGATCGACAAAACCATCGAGAAAATAGTGATTGCTCATAGGCCCGGGAATATATTCCTGAAGAAGAACTCTGAACCCATCGCGACTCTTCTTCCTGAACTGTTTTATAGTATCCTCGCGGGATTCCACACGGCACGCCTTAACCTTGTATTGCCGAAAGAAAGCGTGCGAGTTTCTCGGTTTCAGGAATGATCCGTTGAACATCACTGGATCGAGTCCCGCGATCTGATCCTCCGACTCAAGAATGACAGTCTCAGGATGAGGAATATCATTTTCATCGAGAACTAACGCAAAATCACCCTTGTCAAGAAGCAATTGCAAAACATTCATGGAAGGCTGGCAGGTAACGATTTTCCCCGAAAGAGATTCCGGCAGATTTGCCGCCGCTTTGATCCAGTTGTCTGCGCAGGCTATCAGGACACAACGCTCGAACGGAAGGTTCTCCAGAAATGTTGCCAAATCTGCAGGATCCGAAATGGTCTTGACTGGAGGAATCTTGTACCAGCGTGAGCGAGTTACAAACCCAAGTCTCTCAGATCCACAGTAAACCGAAATACCTGTGCGAGAGAGATTGCGCATGGTGCCAAGCAGAGTTATTCCTGAGCCGAAAACTATAGCTGGAATCGACTTCTCTCTGCTTTTCAAACTTTCCTCTCCTGCGTCG
>JAJRZO010000334.1 GCA_024275215.1 Candidatus Zixiibacteriota bacterium
ACTTCTTCACAACAGGATTGACAAGACGATGCGGCACCTTAAGACAGGCGGAACGATCCTCGGACAATTTGAAAACTTCGAGTATAAAGCCGAAGTCGTCAAACTGAAAAAAGGTGACAGGTTTCTTCTGTTTACGGATGGTGTGACTGAAGTTTTCAGCACTACAGGGGAGATGTACGGACGTGAGCGGCTCGAAGAATTTCTCGCCGATGGTGGCAAAGTTGAAGCGCGAGATTTCCTTAGGAATCTTAGAAATGATGTTGAAGTATTTTCACAAGGCGCCTCGGATACTCCGTTCGATGATTTGACAGCAGTTGTGATCGATTTCGAGGGGGTGGACGATGACTGAACGGATTTCAGTCAGGGTTCCAAGTGATATTAAATACTCCGATCTTGTCCATTCAATCTCAAGACAGATATGTTTCAATATGAATTTCTGTGATCGCGATATCCATTTCGTGCTCCTGTCTGTTTCAGAAGGATTCACAAATGCCGTGGTACACGGTAACTGCAGCGAGCCGGGACGAGAAGTTGTGATTACTTATGAGATAGCCCAGGGAATCCTGTCCATCGCTATTGAGGATGAAGGAGTTCTGCCGATAGAGGAGAATACAGGGCATGCCAGAGAGATGCCCAGAACAGAAGATGAATCCGGTCGCGGCGTGAGCCTGATCCGGCAGTTCGCCGATGAGTTTACTCTCGTCAATGTGCCCAAAAGGGGAAACATTCTTACGATGATTTTTAGCGTCAACAATAAAAGCCGCGAGGCGGCGGAAGTACACGGGGAGGCGTAGAATGGAAGTCAGCAAAGAGCAGAACTCAGGTTATACTTGTCTTCATCTTGATGGTCGGCTCGATCTTAACAGCTCTTCACAATTGAAAGACCAGATCAAAGGGTTGCTCAGTGAAGGCGTAGTCAATTTCATCATCGATTTGAACGGCGTCGATTTTATCAACAGTTCAGGACTCGGTACACTTGTATCAATTCTGAAGGATGTACGCATGGTCAAGGGTAGAATGGTGCTATGTAATCTGGCGCAGTATGTCCACGAGATTTTTGAGATAACTCAGCTCTCGCACATCTTTGACATTTACCCCACAGAGAAGCAGGCGGCAGAAACGTTTAGTGGATCAGCCGTCAATGTCGGCTGAGGTGGGTCGTTAAGCCATGAGTACACATGATGAGTTATTGCAATCGCTGCTTGAGCAGTTGACCAGCGAGGATGTGTTCGAGCGCGAGCAGGCATGTCTGCAATTGCGTGATTTCGACGGCGATGAGGCAGGAGCAGCCCTTGTTGCATGTTTCGAAGACCCAGACCTGGGAATTCGCGAGCTGGCAGCAGAGGGACTTATCGAAATGAAAGGCGAAGCTGTAGCTTCATTTCTGACTGTCCTGCTTAGCCACGAAGATATTTCGGTGAGGAATCTGGCGGCTGAAGTTCTTTTTAAGATTGGGACTGATTCGGTAGCTCCTCTTTGCGTTTGCTTGACTGACAGCGATAAGGATGTTCGTAAATTCGCGGCAGACATTCTGGGACAGATTGGTTCAAAGGATGCGGTGAAACCTTTATTAGGTGCACTTGGCGATGAAAACGCCAATGTCGTCTGCTCAGCCGTAGAAGCGCTCGGTCTGGCAGGTGATCCCGAAGCTGTTCCAGCATTGATAAAGATACTCGATGAACGCGAATATGCCAGGCCGGAAGCAATCGAAGCCCTTGGCAGGATTGGCGATGAGGCGTCTCTTGAAGTTCTATTGAAAAACATTCAACATGAAGATGATGTCGTTAGATTTGCGGTTCTTGACGCACTTGGGAGAATGAACGCTGTCGATGCGGCTCCACAGCTCAAGAGTATGCTGGACAGTGCGGACGAGACAACAAAGGATCTTATATTCTTTGCGCTGATAAGAATCGCCAGGTCGGACAATCGCGCAATCCTGGAAGATCTTCCCGAACACAGATTCAGAGAATGCCTGTTCAAGTCGCTTGAAGGAGATGACAAACACTGCAAGCTGTTTGCGATCAGAGAACTATCGCATTGGAAAGGCTCCAGTGTTGTCGAGAAACTGATTGCAGCCCTTGATACAGATGATGAAGACATCAGAGCCAGCGTTAAACAAGCGTTGAAACTAACAGTCTTTTCAGCCTTTGATGCTGTTGCTGATGTTTTGTCGGGCAGCAATGACAGCAGGCTGCTGATAGATATTCTTGAAACAATATCATATACGGGCAATGTTCGCTTTGCTAAAGATGTGGCGCGATTATCTGTCCATGAAGATCCTGAAGTCCGGGAAGAAACAGCCCGGACACTCGGAAGGATCGGTGACCATACAGTCATCAAGACGCTCGTAAAGCTTGCCGGCGATGAGAATGGTCATGTCAGATCATCGGCCTTGAAGTCAATCGGATGGGTCGGTGATGAGCGGGAAGTCGAACATTTGATCCGGGGGTTGGATGATCCGTATCAGGATGTTCAGGAAGCTGCAATGGGTGCGATGGTGCTGATCGGTGGCAAACGGATAATCGAACAGTTCAAAACTGATTTGAATCACACCAGCCCTCGTCGACAGAGACTCGCAGCGATGGCGCTTGGATGGATCGGTGAGAACGAAGTCGTGGACCCGCTCATCTCTGCACTCAATCATCCCGAATGGGAAGTCAGAAGAAGTGCTGTCGAAGCGCTCGCAAGGATTGCCAATGAAAAAGCAATCGAGCCAGTAAAATATGCCCTGAACGATGAAGAGCCGCAAGTGAGAAAGGCCGCGGTCGATGCCCTCATATCATTCGAAGGCAACAGCGCCGGAGAACATCTGATCCCACTTCTTGACGATGAAGATGTATGGGTGAAATTCCATGTAATCAATGCGATAGGGCAAATAAGGGCTGCTGCCACTGTAGAAAAGCTGACTGATCTTCTATGTGACGAAAACGATGTGGTGCGTGTCGCGGCGGCGAAAGCGCTTGCGAATCTTGGAGATCGCAGGGCAATTGCGCCGCTCAAGGCATTGTCAACCGATCCCAACTCCGATGTAGTCACTGCAGCGTCAGAAGCTGTCAGAGTCATCGAAAGGAGCAAATAGGAATACCATGAAAAAAATCCTTATTGTCGATGATGAGCTTTTGATCAGGGATTTGCTGTATGACCACTTCAGCTCTCACAACTATGAAATAAGTATGGCGGAAACCGGGCAGAAGGCGCTCGATATTCTAAGTACGAATAAAGTCGATTGTATTCTTACGGACCTGAAAATGCCTGACATGGATGGACTGGAGTTGATTAAGAAGGCGAGAGAACAGTCCGAGAAAAAAGTGCCGGCAATTCTGATTACAGGTTTTCCCTCAATCGAATCGGCAGTTGACGCCCTCCGGAACAGAGTACATGACTATGTTGTGAAGCCGTTCAATATCAAAAGACTTCACGATTCAGTAGAGAAGGCAATCGCTGAAACAAGTGAGAATGAGTCAACCTGGGAGAAGTGATGGCTAATTACAAGTTGCTTGTTGTGGATGACGAGCTTTTCGTGAGAGAACTCCTGGAAGAGTATTTTTCGAAAATGGATTTCGATGTAGTCGTCGCCGGCTCCGGTCCCGATGCGTTGAAAGCCGTTGCAGAGAATAGTTTCAATGTAGCGCTGATCGATTTGAAGATGAGCGACATGGATGGTATCGAGACGTTGAAGAAAATCCAGCAGCTCGATGGCAATCTGATCCTGATATTGATGACTGGTTATCCGACCGTTGAATCATCTGTTGAGGCAATGCGATCCGGAGCATTCGACTATGTCGTAAAGCCATTCAGGCTGAATGAACTCAAGGATATTGTATTGAGGGCTGTCAAGGAACATCATGTGAAGTGCGAAATCGCTGAGATCAAGACGAAAGTTGCCGCAATCGAAAGGAAACTCTCAACAATCGTTGGCGGAAGTCAAAGTGAAAGTAACATGAATGATGAGGATACCGAGAGTCTGCCGATTCCGGTCAATAGTTTTGATATCGAGGCTGAAGATCAGTTGGACAGATGGGGTAAACTCCTGCGCGATGGTTTTATCTCGCGTCAGGAATTCGAAGAAAGAAAGAAGCGCATTCTCAGCGAAGTCTGCTGAGGGTATTAAAGCTTAATAAGGGGACTTGGGTAGATGTTGCCGACGAATACGGATGTCCAGAAACTCTCCGATGAAGAATTCGTTGCCATTCGCGATTTCATCCATGAACGAAGCGGCATCTACTTCGCGGAAAACAAGAAATATATTGTCGAGAACAGACTCATCAGACGGATGAGTGAACTCGGTGTGAAGTCGTACAAAGACTACTTCTATCTGATTAAGTACGACACCACTCACAAAGAATTCAATCATCTTATGACTCTGATTACGACAAATGAAACATCGTTCTTCAGGAATCCCCCGCAGTTGAAAGCATTCGCCAAAGAAGTACTTCCGCTGATCACGAAAGAGAAAAAAGCTGCCGGTAACAAGAGGCTTAGAATATGGAGTGCGGGTTGTTCAACAGGTGAAGAGCCATATACGCTCGCGATTATTCTGAAAGAAGAGATGCCTGACCTGAGCAACTGGAGTGTGGACATACTCGGCAATGACATATCTGAGCGTGTCTTGTATGCTGCGCGGAAGGGTATCTATGGCGAGGCAACACTACGCTCGACCGAGCCACGCATAGTCCAGAAGTATTTCACGCGTGAACCGGAAGGGTTTCGTATATCCGATGAAGTCAAGAAGCTCGTCAAACTGAGTCATGGCAATCTGTCTGATACACGAAAGCTGGGCGTGTTTCGTAACATCGATATTGTGTTTTGTCGCAATGTCATGATCTACTTCTCTGATGACGTGAAGAAGAACATAGTCAGACAGTTTTATACGAGCCTGCTGCCGGGTGGTTTTCTTTTCATCGGTCACTCGGAAAGCCTTCACGGAATCTCTAAAGCGTTCAAGCTTTCGTATTTCAAAAATGCTCTTGTCTACAGAAAAGAGCCGGCCAGGACCGGAAGATCAAGTCTGTCAGCAAGAGTTTCCGCAACCGGCGCAACTGCTGGAAATTCTGTGGCAGCACGAGGAACCGCCACTCACGCTGCAACTTCCACAACAGACAGGGCGAGCAGCATTGCTGAAAGAACGAGCGACACGCTGAAGAAGCTTGAAAAAATGAGGGAAATGCTGGCTGCCAAACGATAGAGCAGGGATGCTGAAGAATAGAAGGTACGTATTATGAAGGGAACAATTCTTGTCGTAGATGATTCGCCCACTGTCGTAAAGTTCGTCTCTTTCAGCTTGAAAAGCACTGGTCTGAAAGTCGTGACTGCATCCGACGGTATGGATGCGATGGAAAAGATTTCATCACTTGATAAATCAGTGGATATGATAATCACAGATCTCAATATGCCGAATATGGATGGCTACGAACTCATATCGAGTCTCAGGCAAAGCGAAGAGTATTCTGACACCCCGATAATCATTCTTTCTTCAGAAGAGGATGCCGCCGACAAGGCTCTGGGTTCCGAAGTCGGAGCGAACTCGTATTTGACCAAGCCATTCGTGTCCAAAGTCTTGATTGAAGAAGTCAGCAAGTATTTCGAATGAGTCCGGGAGTAATGAGTCTCAAGGGGAGCAGGAGGTAGAAATGGTAGATCTTAAAATTCTCGCAGTTGATGATTCTCCAACAATGCGCAGAATTATTATCAACACATTGAAGCGAGCCGGATTTACGGATATTACGGAAGCAACCGATGGCAAGGATGCCCTGGCCAAGATGAAGGTTGATAATTTCAACTTTGTTATCACGGATTGGAATATGCCGGAGATGAACGGTCTGGAGTTTGTTTCCAATGTCAGAAAATCCAGCGAATATAAGAAATTGCCGATCCTGATGGTCACAACTCGTTCGGTCAAAGACGATATTATCGAAGCGATGAAAGCCGGAGTTAATAACTACATCGTTAAACCGTTCACTCCGGACACGCTCAAGGAAAAAATATCACAGACAATAGAAAGTATTAGTTGACATCAGGAGTGTGATGGAAAAGGAGCATTGAAATGAGCGAAACGGTGATGGTTTCCAGTAAAATACATGAAGAAATCAGAGAATTGACGCAGTCTGTCGACCGCATGGCCGAAGCTTTCAGAACCCTCCAAAGTCCGATTGAGGAATCGCGAAAGCAGGTGCCGGAAGCCACGATGCAGCTCGAACGAATAAACAAACAGACTGAAGAGGCCACACACCGTGTACTCGATATGGTAGAACAGATCACGAATGACGCAGGGAATATGATTCAGGATTTGAAGGCTTTGCGCAAGGCTCTGCCCGCGACATATTTCAAGAATCGTTCAAAGGTCAGAGATGTGTTCGAGCATATGGAGAAAGTAGCATCGTCAAGTCAGGAAAATGCCTTCGCGATTATGGATACTTTGCAGTTTCAGGACATTACCGCTCAGCAGATGGATCACACTGCGCATCTGCTCGATGAGGTTGAGACGAAGCTTCACAGCATCAAGGGGCTTTTCGGTGAAGAGATATCCGATGAGCAGGAAGAAATGGTAATATCAAAGAAGCGGGCTTTCGATCCTAATGCTCGATATCAGGATTCATCAGAAAGCCAGCTCCAGGTGGACAAGCTCATCGAGAGTGCCAGGAATGGCCTGCAGAAATGAATTGCTGATGACTGCTGAGCTGTCTTTCCAGGAGGTGGGTGATGGCTGACGATTTTGCCTTGGATGAAATGCAGGCTATTGTCGATGAGTTCATGGTAGAAGCCGATGAACTTATGTCACAACTTGATGCGGATCTTGTCACAATAGAAAAGACTCCGGATGACCTCGAACTGCTAAACAGGATATTTCGATCTGCGCATACGATAAAAGGAACTTCCGGATTCCTCGGGTTTACCAATCTGTCAAGCCTGACTCACCACATGGAGGATGTTCTCAATCGTCTTCGAAAAAGTGAACTGACTCTATCGGCTGATTTGATGGATGTCCTTCTCGAAAGTGTTGACATTCTGAAAGAAATGCTCGCAGATATTGCGAATGAAGGTCATGAAGTAGATCGTGATCTGACTGATATTCTGGCGAAACTTGAGAGTGTGCAGGGGGAAGCAGAACCACCCTCTCAGGATAAACACGAAGACAAACCTGATTCACCCAAAGCGGTTTCGTCAAAAACGAAGAAGAAAATCCCCGAGGAAACGACAGAACCTTTGTCGGATGACAATGCAAAGGTCACAGCACCCTCTCAGCCTCAGGAGAAGAAGACCGACGAAGTTCGCAAGAAAGAGTTTCTCGAAAGACGTAAAGCGGACAAGACGATCCGAGTCGATGTTCAGCGCCTAGATAGTCTGATGGACATGGTCGGCGAACTTGTGCTCGGCAGAAATGCGCTTGTACAGCTTGAACGTAAGATCGGTGCACGCTGGGAAGGTGAGGATGAGATCGAAAAACTGAATCAGGCGTCTACTCAGGTCAGTTTCATTACGACTGAGCTTCAGATGGCTGTGATGCAACTGAGGATGCTTCCCGTTGGCAATGTTTTCAACAAATTTCCGCGAGTTGTCAGAGACCTCGCGAGAGATCAGGGTAAGAAAATCGATCTCAAGCTCATTGGTGAAGATACGGAACTCGATAAGACTGTGATTGAAGAGATAGGCGATCCACTCGTGCATCTTATCAGGAATTCGTGCGATCATGGGATTGAAACCCCTGATGTGCGGAAGGAACTCGGAAAGCCGGAAAACGGCACAATCGAATTGACTGCTGCTCAGGAGGGATCTAATATCGTCATCACGATTTCCGATGATGGTCGTGGCATTGATGTTGATCGAGTCGCCGAAAAAGCCATCGAAAAGGGTTTGGCAACGACCGATGAAATCGCTGCCATGTCTGATCGCGATATAATGAGATTCATATTCAACCCCGGATTCTCTACTGCTGCTGTTGTGACTGATGTATCTGGACGAGGTGTCGGTATGGATGTTGTCAGGACAAACATCGAGAAGCTGAACGGTACGATTGATATCGAGAGTGAGAAGAATCAGGGCACAAAAATGACAATCAAGCTTCCTCTGACTCTTGCGATCATTCAGGGACTTCTCGTGAAATCGGGAGATGACATTTTCGTGATTCCGCTCTCGGCTGTGTCTGAAACTGTGAAGTTGAATCCCGATGCTGTCAGCTTCGTAAATAAAAAGGAAGTCATCAGGCTTCGGGATACGGTGCTGCCGGTTCTGAATTTGCGGGAGATACTTTTCACCGAGCCTTCATACGATGAACAGGAGACGTCGTATGTCGTCGTAGTCGGTTTCGCCGAAAAGAGGCTCGGACTGATTGTAGACGAACTTCTCGGCCAGGAAGAGGTTGTTATCAAATCGATGGGCGATTACCTCGGCAATACTCCCGGCATCGCGGGCGCTACGATTATGGGCGACGGTCGGATTCGGCTGATTGTCGATGTCGGCGGACTTTTCAAACTCGTCAGTTCCTTGATGTAGATTATGTCAATACCTGCCCAAAAAATAAATGTACTCGTCGTGGACGATTCTGCGTTCATGCGAAAAGCTATCTCAATGATGCTGGAGGAAGACTCTGACATCAAAGTCATTGGTATGGCTGGTGATGGTCAGGAAGCTATCGAAAAAGTCGCAGAGCTAAAACCTGATCTGGTCACACTGGACATCGAAATGCCACGGATGGATGGTCTCACTGCACTATCCATAATCATGAAAGAGAATCCAACGCCTGTGATGATGGTTTCATCGCTCACAGGTGATGGTGCAGAAGCCACTCTGGATGCACTCGAACGAGGCGCGGTTGATTTTATTCCGAAGGAACTGTCGTTTGTTTCGCTGAATATCGTAAAGATCAAGAAAGATCTTATTGAAAAAGTAAAGCAGATTCATTCCCGTCGAAGGACTCTGATGGCGCAGTATGCACTTGGACTTCGAAGAAAACAGGAGAGGTCGGAATCAAAGAGATCTGTCGTTGCTCCTCTGCCACCTGTATCGATGTCGTCGAAATTGCTTAATCATCGGGGAATCAAAGTCGTTGCGATAGGGATTTCGACAGGCGGCCCCCCAGCGCTTCAGACAGTAATCCCGGCACTGCCGAGTGATTTGCCAACCGGTGTGCTTGTTGTTCAGCATATGCCGCCTACTTTTACGCGATCGCTCGCGAATCGTCTGGACGGGATGTCGAACCTGAAAGTCAAGGAAGCCGAGCATGGTGAGCCGATAGTCGCAGGATGCGTCTATATAGCTCCGGGCGACAAACACATGAAGGCGCACAAATGGGGAAAGAATACCGAGATCAAACTTGATAACGAGCCATCAGATACGTTGCACAAACCATCCGTCGATGTTATGATGAATTCCGTTGCGGAAACCTACGGTGGACAATCAGTAGGCGTGATAATGACTGGTATGGGTTCGGACGGTGTTGAAGGCATCGCTAATATGAAAGGCAAAGGCGCACAGGTGATCGCACAGAATGAACAATCGTGTGTGGTCTATGGGATGCCGCGCGCTGTAGTCGAAAGAAAACTTGCCGACAAAATCTCCCCTATTGAGAGAATCGCCTCTGACATAGTTTCATATTTCCGTTGATGTTTTTGTTGATACAATTCGAGTTCTCCTGCTAAATACTATTACGATGAGTAATGGTAAAATAGCGTCCGGTCAGGAGAAGCTTGAGGCGTATTCCGCCGCGTTCGGATCATTCAGTAAGACTATCGAACGGCTTGAAGCATCGTATGCTGATCTTGATGCCAGATTCAGCAGGCTCAATGATCAGCTTCAGGAAACGAACCTGCAACTTCAGCAGGCGCTGACGGAAAAAGAGAATGCGCGATCTTTCCTCAATGATGTCCTGTCATCCGTGTCATCAGGCATTCTGGTTTATGATTGTCAGGGGCTGATCAGCCACGCGAACCCTGCAGCCTGTCGGCTTCTTGGAATCAAAGAAGAGGTTGCAGTAGGAAACAATCTGACAGCTCTCATTGCTTCGGATTCACGCTCGGATATTTCCGGCAGCACCACGATAGAAACGGGCGAGGAATTTCACAGTGAGGAGAAAATCCTGACTCTTTCAACGGGAACTGAAATACCGATAGCTGTTTCTACATCCCTGATGAAGGATAGTGATGGTGAAATTGCCGGGGCAGTCGAAGTTTTTCATGATCTGACGAAGATACGTTTGCTCGAAAGCGAAATTGCGCGTGTAAAGGCCCTGGCTGCGCTTGGAGAGATCGCAGCGACTATCGCGCATGAAGTTCGTAACCCCCTTGGCGGCATCG
>JAJRZO010000335.1 GCA_024275215.1 Candidatus Zixiibacteriota bacterium
GCAACTTAACTTTTTCAACACGCCTGAAGGCGGGGGTCCATTTAACATCAACGCATTCAATGGATTCCCGCCTGCGCGGGAATGACGCTACTTATTTCCGTAAACAGAATTACCTCTATTTCACATCTTTTGGGACAGCCTCTCAACATGTGCCGAGATTTAACTCAAATGATTGACAAATTGAATAAGATTTCGTCAGGAGCGCATATGGGCTCCTGACCTACTGAACCATATTGTGAGCAAAATAAAACGGGATCAATTGTATTTTCGATCCCGTTAAAATCAATATGTAACGCTGTTTAAGCTGTCACTCGTTTTCGCCTGTACAGCACAAATCCTGCAGTCAGCACAAGCAGACCGGCAAGACCCACAAGTCCCCAGAAAGAACTCGAAGGCACACCGCCGACTTCAGAAATTGTGCAGTTTGAATGACACCTGAAATAGAAATCATAGAAAGCGAAGCATACAATACCTTCACAAATCTCGACTCTGACATGACCAGTTGAATTGGCCTGAGTACATGACAACTGGACACTGCCACTGGCATCAGGACCAGTTACCTGGACAATCGTGTCACCCGGATTGGTTGTCTCCACACAGCCGTCAACATGAAATTTCACATCGTATGTTGTAGCTGCACCATTTGTGATCGTAAATTCAAGGGATTGTGTAGCCTGATTGAATTTAACAGATGTGTCCTGTGCCAGAATTGGCTGAGCAAACAGCGCCACGACAAGGCACATTAAAAGAATAACTGTTCCGTTGCGATTCATTGATTCCTCCTGTTGATAGCAGTACAAGCTCGTGAAGTAGCCGAGGGCGCCTGGCGCCATACCCAATTACTTAAAAGAATAACATTCATTACATTTTTGTCAAGGAAAAGATCGACACTCTATCGCTGTTGATAATGCCCATATAAATGTTGGTGTATCTTCATGATTTTGTACACCGTCAGGAATCCTTGAGTAGCGTTGTAAGCCGTTTCTGTGCGCCGTCAGGAATCCTTTCCTGACGGGCATAGGGATTCCTAGGGATACACCCTCTGCCAGCTTACACATTAAAAAAGAAATAACCATTGCTGCTGTTGATAGAGCATAATCTGCGCTTTCAGTCGCAAACGACTAAAAAATCTCTCATAATATCATTCGTTTTATCGGCAAATTGGCACAACTGTGAATGCCGGAAACAAACTGTAATGAAACTTTTCACGTATCAGGAAGTTATGCCATTACGGGTATTGCAAGTCTTGGTTTGGATTTCCAAACCTGTCTTGCTATATTCCGCGAAACGAGAAAATGTTAAGATGATGCTAAATCGTAAAGCGAAAGGTTAATAATGACAGAGCAATTGCAAATCTACAAGTGCGCCATTTGTGGGAATATCGTCGAAGTCGTTCACACCGGTGGCGGAACTCTCGTCTGCTGTAATCAGCCGATGAATCTCCTGACCGAAAACACTACCGATGCCGCAACGGAAAAACATGTGCCGGTTATCGAAAAAATCGACGGCGGCTACAAAGTTACAGTGGGCAGTGTTGAGCATCCGATGGAGGACAAGCACTTCATCGAGTGGATCGAACTTGTCGCTGACGGCAAAGCATATCGCCAGTTTCTCAATCCGGGCGATAAGCCTGTAGCGACATTTTCAGTCGATGCAAATTCAGTCTACGCTCGCGAAATGTGCAACCTGCACGGTTTGTGGAAAGCATAGATTAAGAATCAACTGACGACAGGAAAGATCAACTCAATTTCCTGTAGTCTCTGGAGGATGATATGAAACTCGACTCTGTTGACAAGATTCTCGACTATGCAATCGAGAAAGAACAGGATGCCCACGATTTCTATATGGGTCTTTCTGAGAAAATGGACAGAGAATACATGAAGAAAGTGTTCGAAAGTTTCGCGATGGAGGAACTCGGACACAAGAAGAAAATCGAGGGAATCAAAGCCGGCAAGACGATGATTCCTGTTGAAAAGAAAGTGATGGACCTCAAAATCGGCGATCACCTTACCGAAATTGAACTCTCGCCTGATCTCGACTTTCAGCAGGCTCTTATTCTCGCGATGAAAGCAGAGAAAGCCGCATTCAAGCTCTACAGCGATCTCGCGTCAGCTACCGATAACGCCGAGGTGCAGACAACTCTGCTTGCGCTCGCTCAGGAAGAGGCAAAACACAAACTTCGTTTTGAAATCGAATACGACGACTACGCCCTGAAAGAAAACTGATCCTCGTGACGATGATATAGTAGAATTACAAACGGACGGTCAAATGGCCGTCCGTTTGACTTATTAAATCACAGTAGGTTCACGATGGGTTTCTCGATCTACATACATATTCCATTTTGTAAAACAAAATGCTCGTACTGCGATTTCTTCTCTATAACAAACCTCGACAAACAGCAAACATTTATTGATACTCTCGAAAAAGAGACAGATGCCTGTGCAAATGATGATCGACTGACCGGAAAGACTTTGAATACTATCTTTTTCGGTGGGGGAACACCTTCACTGATGACGCCAGATGATATTTATTCTCTGATGAAATTAATAATAAGATCATTTCCACTTGCATCGCATACCGAAATCAGCATGGAAATTAATCCCGATGACCTGACTAACAGCAAACTGAACGGATACATCGCCGCAGGGATAAATCGCTTCTCGCTCGGAGTTCAATCTCTCGACAACAGCGAACTCAGGATTCTACAGAGACGTCACAATGCTGATTCCGCCCGCAGCGCAATCAATTTGCTTAGGAGCAATGATGTCAACTTTTCGGTCGATCTGATCTATGGCATTCCGAATCAGTCTGTCGACTCATGGCTGCAGACACTGGCAAGCGTGATCGAATTGGCTCCCCGTCACATATCGATGTATTGCCTTACGCTCGAAGATGGTACACGACTTCAACAGTCAATCAACTCCGGGGTTTTATCATTGCCCGATGATGAAATCGTGCGTGCAATGTATCTGTCGGCTATCGAGATGTTGACTGAATCCGGCTTTGCTCAATACGAAATCTCGAATTTCGCGCGAAATGGATTTGAGTGCCGTCACAATATGGCATACTGGACAGGCAAGCCATATCTTGGTCTTGGACCATCGTCAGCATCGTATATTCACCCATTCAGATGGAAGAATGTATCTGACATCGACTGCTATATTACAGAAGTGAACAAGTCAGGCAAAGCTGTCTCTGAAATCGACGAGATCACACCTGATACCGCACTTCGTGAATATGTCATGCTTTTTCTCAGGCTCACGAGTGGACTTGATCTGTCAGAATTCGAGAATCGTTTCGGTATAGATTTCATTTCAGCGCATCGTGAAATTCTCGAACGCTATTATTCTCACGGATTGCTTAGTTACGACTCTGACTTCGTCCGCCTGACACCTGAAGGCATGTTCGTATCCAATGAAATAATATCAAATCTGATTTAGGATCGGCGACAGGTGACCCACCCTTGAAAATCCTCTTTCAAGTGATCGCAATGGCTGTGCCCCTGCGGATTTTGTGCTGAATCTATTTGCTGTGCAATAAGCTGAGAACACAGCGGCACAGCCACTGTGTGCACACAATGCCCCCAATGGGCATTCGTTACGGGCATCATTCGGATACCACAAAGTGATTGTATCATCGCCGCTTCATCAGTACATTTCAGCTTGAAGCATTTTGAGAATAAACATCAGGTGGCTCACCCCTTGGGGTGAGAAATTCAGGTAACGTATGGATATGTTCGAAGAAGAAATGGCTGATTCCAACATTCAACCACCAAGACCATTAGCTGAACGGTTGCGCCCGATGGAACTGTCAGAATTTGTGGGACAGGAGCATCTTGTCGGTGAGGGCAAGCCGATTTCGCGCGCGATAGAGCAGAGAAATATTCCGTCGATGATCCTCTGGGGACCTCCGGGATGCGGCAAGACTACGCTCGCGTCTGTGATCTCGAAAGCTGTCGATGCAAAATTCGTTTTCTTCTCTGCGGTTGTCACGAGCATCAAGGAAATCAAACAGGTTGTTGCGCGCGCGGAACAGGAATGGACTGTCTACCACAGACGAACAGTTCTCTTCGTCGATGAAATCCATCGTTTCAACA
>JAJRZO010000336.1 GCA_024275215.1 Candidatus Zixiibacteriota bacterium
ATAGTTGAGAACCTCGGTAGACTTATCAAGCTTTGTCGTATCAGGCTCATCGAGTCGCACAAGCCATGCTTCAAAATCTGAATCGATAGTCGCTGTATCAATAGCGTAATAGTTGATCTGATCGACTCCGCGCTCGACAAACTGCATCCTCAGGTATTTGAATCGTACACGTGGAGTGAGAGTGAATCTGCCGAGATCATAACAAAGACCAGCATCAGCTTCAAAAAACAATGTTTTATCGTCGTTCTCAGCTTCTCCGAAGATGAATGTTTTTTGCATGCCATCCCGCTCGAACCAATCATAATCCCTGAACAAACCTCTTTGATTGGCAAGCTGGAATCCCAAACGCACCGAAAGAATAAGATTATCGAAATCACCTGAAACCGAAATAAATCCCAGGGCCGAGTTAACTGGGAATCGCAACCTGCTCTTAACAGGCACAAACGGGCCATCGGGACTATCCATGTGCAACTGACCGGCATCGATTTCATACTCGGTATATCCATCGAGGAGTTCTGTTCCTGCGCTGAACTGGAAACTGAGCTTATGATGGCTGTTGATTGCGGTAGTATCCGAAGTAGTCGCCGCCGATTGCTCAGCAGATAGATCGGTTATACTCACAATCTGTATCGCAATCAACAACGCAAGCGACATCAGCAGTTTCATTCATTCCTCCAGCTCAATAAGAACTCCGCCGGTTGATTTGGGATGAAGAAAAGCAACAGATTTCCCCTCAGCGCCATTTCGAGGCGCTTTGTCAATCAATTGGACGCCGTCCGCAGCCAGCTTCGCAAGGGTGTCCTTCAGGTCATCGACATGCAGCGAGATATGATGAAGTCCCTCACCCTTTTTTTCTAAATACTTGCTGAGATTTGATTTCTTATCAAGCGGAGCAATCAACTCGATCCTGACATTCGGCAAATCAAGGAATGCAACTTTCACACCTTGCGATGAAACTTCAGTGATTTCACTCGCAGGAGCATCGAGCAAGCAGGAGAACAGTGCAAGACTGCTATCGAGGTCATGTACGGCAATAGCTATATGGCTCAGTTTCTTTACACTCATTACAGGATTATACTTTCTCTGAATTCGCCCCAGACATCCCTCAAGACATCAGAGATTTCGCCGACAGTGCAATACGCTTCAACGCATTCGAGAATGCACGGGATAAGATTCTCATTTGAAGAAGCCATGTCTTTGAGCCGTGACAGTGATGAATTCACTATCGCATTGTCTCGCGAATTGCGAACTTCAGCGAGTCGCCGCGATTGCTCTTCACGGAGTTTTGGATCGACACGAAGTATCTGGGGGTCTTCCTCGTCTTCGACCACGAATCTGTTAACACCCACAACCACGCGTTCACCCGATTCGACTTTTTTCTGATATTTATACGCCGCTTTTTGAATCTCCGACTGATAGAAACCGCTTTCGGCTGCTTTGAGCGCGCCCCCCATCTTGTCAATCTGCTTGATATACTCCGATGCTTCTCTCTCAATGCTCTCGGTAAGCGACTCAACACAGAAACTTCCCGCCAACGGATCGGCAGTTTCAGCTATTCCAGATTCGTATCCGATTATCTGCTGAATCCGAAGCGCAGTCTGCGCAGTACGCTGCGTTGGCAGCCCAAGCGCTTCGTCCTCAGAATTCGTATGAAGCGATTGAGTTCCCCCGAACAC
>JAJRZO010000337.1 GCA_024275215.1 Candidatus Zixiibacteriota bacterium
GCGCAGCTTTTTTCATTTTCCGATATGGTTTCAGTGTCACGCGCAAGTACAGATAACTGAGCAGAACAATCGCGAGTAAACCTGATAATTGGAAAAAGATGCTGAATCTGGTAACATCAGTTATCAGTTTCTGACGCTCGGCAAGTTTCACTGACCTGAGAATAAAAGAACGCCCGTCGTTTGTATTAAATTGAGTCATCAGAGAATATGAAGGCGCATTGCTCTTTGAATCCGGAGCAGTTGTCACAATTCCACCAGAATCAAGAGTGCTTATCTCGCCGGCACCGAATGCTGCACCTGAATTGTTGTTTGTTCCTATTTCCTCGATGATTATGCTATCAGCAAATATGTCTCTGATAAATCTGTTCCAGTCTGATGTCGATGAGCGCAGGACAGGCTGCTCGCCGAGATATCTCTCAGCACTCCGAACGCTTCTTAGCAGGTCTGAGAACACCTGATCCTCGAAGATGCTCTGAAGCTGTGTTGCAATCCGGATCGATGAAAAGTTTACAAGAACAAGAAACAGCACGATCAGGATCAGCACACCGTATAGTTCGGTCTCATATTTCATTTTCTCTTTCCCGACCGGATTGAGAAAACGTAAAATCATCTTCTTCAGTATTGCCATATATGATATTATCGTCAAAATCGACTTTTCCGAAAGCCAAAAAGCGCTTTGAGATATATCATTCACACCTTAGCTTTCCGGCATGGTCAGCAGGAAACGCAGAAACAAGTCAACGCGAAAAAAGGTGACAACAAAGGCATCCGGCTCATCATTGCTCAGGCGCACATGGAATAATCCGGCATACAGATTCGTTGCGCTGTTCGTGATCAATCTCGGGATCGTTGCACTTGTTTATATCCTCCTGACCACAAATTTCTTTTCAATCGTAGAATACATGATGACCGGAACAGCGGGAATTGTCGGTTTTCTGATGAGTATTTTTTCATCCGATGTTGTAGTCTCGGGGAAATTTGTCAATCTGGGATCGTTTCCTGTCAAGATCATCGAGGAATGCACCGGCATTTACGAGGTATTGATTTTCATTGCTGCTGTAATGGCGTTTCCGACGAACTTTCGCAAGAAACTGATCGGTGTATTATTCGGTGTGCCTGCTATGTATCTGTTCAATGTGATACGAATCATTACGCTGATACTTGTTGGGCGATACTGGTACAATGCGTTCGAGTTCATGCACTTGTATTTCTGGCAGGTGACATTGATTCTGATGATTACATCAGTCTGGCTGTTCTGGATTCTCAAGGTGGTGAAACGTGAAGAAGCGGATACTGCTTCTGACAATTGAGTTTTTCGCGATCACTGTGTCGCTGGGCTGGCTCTGGATCGAATGGGGACGATCCGCATACTTGAAACTATTCGTCATTATAGCTAAACCAGTATTTATATTGTTGGGAATAACCGAACTCAAACCTCAACTTGTGATAGACCATTTCATCAATTATGTTCCTTTTGTAGTCCTGATGGTGATTACACCGAAGCTGTCCATAACGCGACGTTTTGTCGGCATCGTTGCAGGTGTCGTCATACTCTTTGTCGGTCATATCGGTCTGATGTCACTCGCGCACGTTGCGACATCAAACTATGGCCAGACTCAGAAGGCATTCTCGGTACTGTTTCCGGGATTTCTCGTGAATGACAGCCTGCCATTTATTCTCTGGGCAATTATTGCAAGCGGATGGCTGAAACAGGTCATTGCTTCAGTGAGAACATCGGGCAGATAATCTGTCTTATAGATCAATCGGTCTGCACTACCACATCTTTATAGCACCAAGTTAGGGGTCGTGAACGAGAAGCTCCTGACATGCGGTATCCGCTTCACATGAGTGTTCGATCAGAAAAACCAACCGTGATAATGTCCGCATAAATGTGTAAATTGGTGTATCCCCTCATGATCTTGTACACCGTCAGGAATCCTTTCCTGACGGCGCACAGGGATTTCCGACTGGCATAGGGAAACACCCTCTGCCGGTTTACACACTAAAAAAGAAATTACCCCGTATCCTCTCCGATAAGATTTATTGCGCATTGTTAAATTTGGTTTATTTTATCCAACAGGGACTAATATCCAGCATGGAGGCTCTATGATCAAAAATTGTGAAACGCTCGATGACTTTGCCCAGTTGATTGAAGACAGCAGGGAAAAGCCTCAGATTCTGCTCAAACACTCGACACGATGCCCTGTTTCGCGTTCAGCTTTTGCGGAATTTGAGCTGTTTGACAGCAAGCAAGTGAATGCCGCTTTATGGCAATTGTCCGTTCTCGAAAACAGGGAAATCTCTGACGCCGTCTCGGATGCTGCCGGGATAGTTCATGAGTCGCCACAGGTGATTATCTTTTTCAACGGTAAAGCGATTTGGAATGTGTCGCACTATGACATAGAGGTCGACAGGATGATAAAGGCTGTCACAGAGCTGTGTGTTAGGTAAGCCGCAGCATGCGAGGTCTGTTCCATGCAGGGCAATGACGATGAAGAAAGCAGGGCTGTTGATCTTAGACAGAGAACTGAAGATGATTCCGATTGGATTGTCGAACTGCTCACAAAGGAATGGGGTTCTACGAAAATCGTCACGCGCGGCAACACATGGACAGCCGATGAGCTGCCTGCTGTTGTGGCAATAACAGGCGATGAACGTACAGGCTTGGCGACGTATCGTATCGACGGTGATTCCTGCGAGATGATTTCTCTTAATAGCCTTATGGAAAACATCGGTATCGGAACTGCACTGGTCAATGAGGTCAAAAGGCGGGCAAAGGTTGCCGGTTGCAAACGACTCTGGCTGATCACGACCAACGATAATCTTAAGGCGATCAGATTTTATCAGAGGCGTGGATTCGTGCTCGTTGCAGTCCACAGAAATGCGCTCGACGAATCACGCAGACTTAAACCGAGTATACCATTGGTTGGTCTTGATGGTATTCCAATGCGAGATGAGATTGAGATGGAATTGATACTCTGATTGTATCGCAAGAAGATTCGTCAAACGGACAGGTTGCCTAACCTGCAGGACGAGTTCAGATATACTATCGGAACCGTAGAGGTTTCGACCTGAAGAGATTCCACTTCGAGTTTAACCTTGACAAATCAGATATGCACTGTCTATTGTAAGCCTTTTGGAATTGGTAATGCACGAACTGACGGGAATTTATCAATGAGATGGACTCAAACTTACATACCGACTTTGAGAGAGGAACCCGCCGAGGCGGAACTCATAAGTCATAAACTTCTCTTGCGGGGCGGGTACATTCGCAAGCTTGCCGCAGGTGTCTATTCATATCTCCCACTCATGCAGAGAGTGATCGCGAAGGTCAGCCAGATTTGCCGCGAAGAAATGGATCGGCAGGGTGGAATAGAACTGCTTATGCCTGCATTACAACCATCCGAAGTATGGAAAGAATCGGGCAGATGGGACTCGATGGTTGCGGAAAAGACAATGTTTGTTCTCAGAGATCGTCACGATCACGATCATTGTCTCGGCGCCACGCATGAAGAAGTGATTACGGATCTTATCAAAGGTGAAATCAGGAGTTACAAACAACTCCCGCTGATTCTGTACCAAATACAGACAAAATTCCGTGATGAGATCAGGCCTCGTTTCGGCCTGATGCGCGGGCGCGAATTTATCATGAAAGATGCGTACTCTTTCGATCGGGATGAGAAGGGAAGACAGATAAGCTATCAGAAAATGGCTGATGCTTACAAGGCATTTTTTGACCGTTGCGGTCTCGAAACTGTCATGGTCGAGTCTGACACGGGTGCGATGGGCGGAAGCGGAGCGCATGAATTCATGGTGGTTGTGGAAACTGACGGCGGTGAGAACACAATCGTTATGTGCAACAAGTGTGACTATGCGGCAAATATCGAGAAGGCTTCGACTGTCGAGGACAGTAATAATTCGGACGAAGAAGAAGGCGAGTTGCAAATCGTTGACACACCTGACGCGGGAACTGTCGAGGAAGTCACGGCGTTTCTGAATGTGCCCGCAAGTAAGCTGGTCAAAACGATTCTGTATAAATCAGGTGACAAAGTAATTGCGGCTCTTGTCAGAGGAGACCGTGAGATAAACGAAGTCAAGCTCGCAAATGTTCTGGGCGGGGGAGTACTGGAGATTGCCGACTCTGCAACTGTCGAACGAACCACAGGTGCGCCTGTGGGATTCGCAGGGCCGATAGGTCTTACGGGTGTGGAAATCATTGCTGACCTCGAAGTAAGACATGTCAGGAATGCCGTTACCGGCGCAAACCAGAATGAGAAACATTATATCAACGCGAACAGCGGACGCGACTATCATATCAGCGTTGTAGCAGACATCCGCAATGTGACAGAAGGCGAAACCTGCCCGGCTTGCGGAAAAGGTGCGATCTACTTCAAGAAAGGAATCGAAGTCGGTAACATTTTCAATCTCGGCACGAAATACTCGGCTTCGATGGGTGCGACATTTATGGATGAAAAGGGTGAGGAAAAGCCTTTCATCATGGGTTCATACGGGATTGGAATTACCCGCACCGCTCAATCGGCCATCGAAAGATTCTCCGATGAGAAAGGTATTATCTGGCCAAGGGCAATCGCGCCATACGAGCTGATAATCACGCCACTCAATTTTGACAATGATGAGGTCAGGGAAGCCGCTGAAGAGATGTACGAAAAGTGCCAAAAGGCTCATCTTGAAGTGCTGCTCGACGACAGGGAAGAGCGTGCCGGAGTCAAGCTCAATGACGCAGACTTGATCGGCATTCCTCTCAGAATGACGATCGGCAAGAGGTCGCTCCAGGCGGGTAATGTGGAAATCAAGGCTCGCAAGGAAGTAAAACATGAGGAAATCTCACTGGCATCAGCAGTCTGGAGAATTGAAGAGATGCTCTCGGATCTGTGACAAATAACTTGCACGACACTGCAGTAAATTGTATATTAACAGGTTCAGGAGTGGGCGTGTCCCACTCTTTTGGTTATGGATATGGACATCAGCAGGGAGGAACTGGAAAAACGAGTCAGCGATGTAGTCGAGCGCGAAGGGTTTGAATTCGTGGAGATGAAGCTTGCCAGACATGGTAAGCATCACACTATCAGGGTTTTCGCGGACTGTGAAGACGGAATTACTCTTGATCAGTGTGCTGTAATCTCGCGAGCTGTCAGTCGTGAACTTGATGATCTCGATCCTTTTGAATCATCATACAGGCTTGAGGTTTCATCGCCCGGACTCGAAAGGCCCTTGAAGAAGACCACTGATTTCAGACGTCGAATGGGCGCAAAGATCAAAGTGTATTGCGTTGACGACGACGGAAAACAGTATCAAGTCGAAGGAAGTCTGGAATATGTTGACACCAACGGCTTGAGACTTGCAACAAGTAAAGGGTCGGTAGAATTGCAGATGATCCATGTAAGGTATGGGAAAGTAGTTTTCTAAGGAGTGGCAGAATGAGTTACGACATACTCGAAGCCATGACGCAAATCGCAAGAGAGAAGAATCTCGAAATCAAATATGTCATCGAGACACTCGAGGCTGCGCTTCTCTCTGCTGCGAAAAAGAAGTATAACAATGCTGACAACATTTTTGTGAAGGTCGATCAGGCATCGGGCGAAATAAGCATCCATGCGCTCAAAACTGTTGTCTCAAATGTGACAGATCCTGAGCTTGAGATCAGTCTGGTTGAAGCTAAGGAAATCGATGAGGCTGCTGAAGAAGGCGATGAAGTCGAAGTGTATATCGGGTTCGAGGAATTTGGCCGAAATGCTATAGCCACCGCCAAGCAGTTGATGATTCAGAAAGTTCGTGAAGCCGAACGTGAAATGGTTTTCGAGGAATACAGCAAGAAGATCGGTGAACTGGTTACCGGCAGTGTGCAGCAGATCGATAAGGGCAACCTGATTATCTCGCTTGGTCGCGCGGAGGCTGTTATGCCCATCGAAGAGCAGATATCGCGAGAAAAATATCGTCAGGGTGATCGCATCAGGGCGTATATCGCCGATGTGAGACGCAATCAGCGCGGTCCGCAGATTATACTTTCGAGAGCGCATGAAGGTATGATTCGCAAACTCTTTGAACTCGAAGTGCCGGAAATTTTCGAGCGCATTATCGAACTCAAGGCGATTGCTCGTGAACCGGGTGAGCGCGCGAAAATTGCCGTTAGCTCTGCTGATGAGCGTATCGATCCGGTAGGAGCGTGTGTAGGCATCAAGGGCGTGCGCGTGCAGAGCATTGTGCGCGAGTTGTCCAACGAAAGAATAGATATTGTTCAGTGGCATCCCGACCCGGAAATTTTCGCCACGAGAGCATTATCACCGGCATCGGTTTCGAGAGTTGTATTGATTCCGGAAGATCAGGCCATGACTGTCGTCGTGGAAGATGACAAACTGTCACTTGCCATCGGACGAAATGGTCAGAACGCAAGACTTGCAGCAAAGCTTGTGGGATGGAGGATAAACATCCTCAGCGAATCTGAGTTCTCAGACATGAAGCGCAAAGAAGTGGAATCGAAAGTACCGATTTCGAAACTTCCGGGCATAAC
>JAJRZO010000338.1 GCA_024275215.1 Candidatus Zixiibacteriota bacterium
ATAGTTATTCCAGTCAGCAATGGATGTATAGATGGCTACCTGCGTGTTCCCCAGGTCTCCCTGTACACCAGCCTGAAGCGTAAGAGTGCCGGTAATCTGCGTTGTCGCAGCCGCAACAGACACACCAGCCTGTCCAGTTGCGTTCAACTTCCCATCAGAAACTGTGACTGAAACAGTATGTGCTCCCTCAGTACCCGGTACTGACCAGACCGCAGTCGGTCCACTTCCAGTGACAGTTCCAAGTGAGACACTGTAGCTGTAAGTCAACTGATCGTTGTCCTGATCAGTCGCTGACACCGTTACTGTTACAGAACCGCCACCGCTTCCAAGAGAGGTTGGCGAACATGTCACAGAATTAACGATCGGCGCATGATTCGTGGGGGGCGGAGTTGTAGTATTGTCATCACCACCGCATCCCAGAGAAAGCGTCAAAAGCAATGCTACTGTCATTACAATACCCATTACTTTGACACTCGACCGGTAAGATTTCTTCACTTGATCCTCCTTCTCGATGTTACTATGTAAGTACTTGATTTTGTGCCAACATCTCATTTTATTTTTCGTCAGATTCCACCTTCAACTGAGAATGCCTGACCAAAAAACCGGTGCAGATAGCCAGATCAATAACAAACGGCATGAATTAGTTTCCTAATGGCACGATTGTCAAGTTCTTTCTTGATCCGGGACATCAGATAAGCCTTTGTTATCCTTATAATACTTAAAAAAAAGAAAGCCTGAGATATGATCGACTGTCAGAATTCAAATGCAGTGTAACAGCATGCAGAAGACTGACTGGTCACCCCGATGATTTTATCACCGGCAAGACCCATCAATACAATCTTTCGGAGCAGCCTCACGACAACTGCTGCGCATGAATTAAATTGATAAAAACAGGGCAGAATCGTGTTGGATTCTGCCCTGCACAAGTTGAAATCAGTTTCCTGCAGCGTGGTCAGCACGCATGGATTTCGCTAAATGCTTGATCTCGCCAAGATCCTGTGTCATCATATTCCAACCATACCAATAGGCATAATCAGGATTGACATGGAAAAATCCCTGATAAGCCCGCATACGATGTTTGAAATACATCTGCAACAGTACCTGATCGATGTATGACAAGCTGTCCAGATTCTCATCCCAGTTAGTACCATTGGTGTGCATCAGAGCCAGGATAAATGGATAGTTGAAAGGATAACTCTCAGGCTTCTTGATAATACCATCTTTGTACAAACCGGCTACAGTCTCAATGGCTTCAGCCATTAACCGATCGGCTTTGGTCAGTATAGAATCACCCATATCAAGCTGTTCTTTCGCATACGCCGCTGAATGGCATTCGGAACAGACTTTGAGCATTTTGTCACGCTCTTTTTGCCATGAAGCCTCATCAAGTCTGGCCATATCTACAGCTTTCACAGCATCCAGAATTGCAGTCGGCTCCCCTGTTTCAGGATTCAAAACACCGAGAGCTTTGAGGATAGTCACGCGATCAGCGGCAGCCTGCGGATCCTCCGGCAATGGCAATCGAACGCCAAGAAATCCCCATGCAGTACGGTTCTCATGGGTACCATCCTGAAGGTGGCAATGCTGGCAGGTGGGTGCGGCAGCGCCTTCGGGCAAATTACCAGCCAATTTGGCGAAATAACGCTCGCCATGCTTGGAACTCGACCACATCTCCCACTGAGGATGGTCGTAACCCATATGACACTGCTGGCAGGCGTGCGGGTCCCGGGCTTCAGTAACAGAAAAAGCATGTCGGGTGTGACATTCGTCACAGGAATTATTCTGGTAACGATAACCTTTGGCTAATTGATCCTGCTTCTGTTCTTCAGTCTTAATACCCATATTGTGGCAACCACCGCAACCTCGTCCCCCCTCGATCAACTCATCCGGAGCAAAATGTGTGGCCGGTATCGCATTGAGGACTGTCCAGCCGAAGTTGTGTTTGCCTGCGGAGAATGAATCAAATTGTTCCTGATGGCAATCAGCGCAGACGCTTTCATCCGGCAACACGGCTTTCTTGTAGTCCTCTGCTGTCTGATGTTCTTCGCCGTGACAAACTGAACAGGTAATATCATTCTCAGCATGTTTGCTGACTTTCCAGTCATTAACCTGTCCGGGTGAAATTTTGGTATGGCACTCGATACACGTTGTGCTGGCGATAACAGAGCCAACACCGAATATCATGAGTAGTGCAATACCGATGACGAGCATTTTCATCATTGTTCCTCCCTCTGCATGTTTCAAATGCTGTATTCGTTGTGTTTACTTCTCAACTCCTCCACTGAATATTCATCGACAAGTATAGTCAATTATCAAATGGATAGTCAATAATTTTCTGACAGCAAAGGGCAGGAAACGGCAACAAAGCGAAGCAGCACAGGAGTGCCTCACTCCTGCGAATCAAAACGGCAGGTGTCATGGACACCTGCCGTATAATCCCGGCCTATTGGGGTTGCCAGACTTTCCACACCTTGCCCACAAGATCAGGTCCCGGCTTGAGAGTTGTCATTCCCGGTTCCCATCCTGCGGGACAGGCTTCCGCACCCTTGGTTTTGCGAACAAGCTGGAACGCATGTACCTGTCTGATGGTCTCCTCGATCTTTCGACCGACAGGCGGCGTCATAACTTCCATAGCCTGAATTACCCCATCAGGATCGATAAGGAATCTTCCCCGAATATTAACGCCATTCGCCTCGTCATACACGCCATAAACTCTGCCGAGATTTCCAGCGCCATCTGCAACCATCGGCCACGGGATCCCGTTTTTGGTCATTTGAGAAAGTTCTTCCTCTTCCCAGATCTTGTGGACAAAAACGCTGTCAGTTGACACGGAAAGGACCTCGACACCCAGCTTCTGCAGTTCATCGAACCTGCCGGCGACCGCCGACAATTCGGTTGGTCAGACAAATGTGAAATCACCCGGGTAGAAACAGAGCAGAACCCATTTGCCGAGATAGTCTGATAGCTTGACATTGACAAACGCACCTTTGTGATAAGCTGGCGCTTCAAAATCAGGCGCCTTACCTCCGACTCTTGCCATCACCATGTTCTTTTCTCCTTCTTCAGACTCATTTTCGTTTTTTTCATCAGGATCGGCTGTTTCGCCGATGACAGTGCCGGTCGGTTTGGCACACCCAACAGGTTCATCAGGCATAAGACACCTCCCATTATGTGATTATTCCTGACAAGGTGTTGCTTTACTTTCAGAAAACCCATACAGTCCCGGATTAGAATAAGACTAATCAAAATATACATCTCATGTTTCACATTCCCAACTCTTTCTTCACACCATCACCATACGCCGGATCAGCTTGCTCAAAATGTTTCAGTTGACGTTCTATGATCTCCCGAGGAACTCCTTCCATTGCTCCGGCAATCGCCTTATGAAGACGGTCCCGTTCGTCATCTGAAAACAAACGATAAAGATTCCCCGCCTGAGTGTAGTCGTCATTTCCCTCCCGATGATCGTAGTGATCAGCATCGCCATCAATCCTGAGAGGCGGTTCTTTGAAACGGGCGTCTTCTTCAGGACCATCGAAGCTGTTCGGCTCATAATTGACAGCACCACCGTAGTTTCCATCAAAACGCATCGCCCCATCCCGGTAGTATGTATTTACCTCGCATTTCGGCTTGTTTACAGGAAGGTTTTCGTAGTTAATACCGAGCCGATAACGATGAGCGTCGGCATAAGAAACAACTCTAAATTGCAGCATTTTGTCGGGACTATGACCGATACCGGGAACTATGTTACCCGGCGAAAATGCTGACTGCTCAACTTCAGCAAAATAGTTCTCCGGATTTCGATTCAGTTCCAGGATTCCGACATCAATCAGGGGAAACTCACTATGTGGCCAGACTTTTGTTAAATCGAATGGATTGTATGATGTCTGTTTGGCTTGTTCCTCTGTCATAATCTGTATTTTGAGATTCCACTTAGGATAATCTCCTTTTTCAATAGCTTCAAACAGGTCCCGCTGATGGCTTTCTCTGTCCCCGGCAATGATCGATGCCGCTTCTTCTGCGGAGAGACACTCAATTCCCTGAACTGTCTTAAAATGGAACTTCACCCAATATCTTTTATTCTCAGCATTGAAAAAGCTGTAGGTGTGACTGCCGTACCCGTTTATGTGACGATAACTACGGGGAAGACCTCTGTCGGAAAACAAAATCGTGATCTGGTGTATGCTCTCCGGCGACAGTGACCAGAAATCCCATTGTGCGGTGTTGCTTCTCAGATTAGTTTTCGGGTCTCGCTTCTGCGTGTGAATAAAATCCGGAAATTTGTAGGGATCTCTGATAAAGAAGATGGGGGTGTTGTTCCCGACAAGATCCCAGTTTCCCTCGTCGGTGTAGAACTTGATCGCAAACCCTCGCACATCTCGTTCGGCGTCAGCAGCACCTCGTTCACCGGCTACAGTTGAGAATCGCAGGAAGCAGTCCGTTTTCTTCCCAATTTCTGAAAAGATCGAGGCTTTCGTGTACTTAGTGATGTCATGTGTAACAGTTAGTGTACCGTAAGCGCCCGACCCTTTTGCATGCACGACTCTTTCAGGAATACGCTCCCTATTGAAATGCGCATGCTTTTCAAACAGTTGCCAGTCCTGAGCCAGCAACGGTCCCCGCGGCCCTGCGGTCAGTGAGTTCTGATTATCTCCGACAGGTATACCGGCTGAGGTTGTGAGTTGACTTTTCCTCTTTGTCATTTTGCATCTCCTGTTATAGATTAGTTCTTAAATACAAGTTGTTCCTATTCATAATTGGCACTATCCCTGTTCAACGAGTGACCCTCTATTCCTTATGAGCCTTTTTGCAATTTTTGCATAAACCACGGACTTCGATATGTCTGGAGTATATATCACCCCACCTGATAGCTGAACTCGGCAATCTCATCTGGTCGAAATCCGGCCAGTAGAAATCCTCGATGCTCTTGCATCGCGTACAAATGAGATGATGATGGATGGACAGGTTAGTGTCGAAACGTGCAGAGTTGTCAAGCATCTGTACGCGTCTTACCAGACCATTTTTCTCAAAAAGAGCTATTGTTCTGTAGACCGTATCAAGCGAAATCGTCTTCAATCGTTTCCGTACTCTGCCAAAAACATTCTCAGCAGTCGGATGTCCGGGGTACTTTGCCATTTCCCGAAATATCTCCAGCCTCTGATGAGTAACCCGCAGTCCCATCGAACGACAGACCTGTTCAAATCCTTCGATCAGATTCTCTATTTCTTTTTCTTTATATGATGCCATAAGATTCCAGTTAAGGTATCATTACTATTTAGGATACTATATGAATATAAGAACCGGTGCAAGAGTTTTTTGTTCCTGCTTAATGATTACTGAAATGTGTGATAAATGTGATTCTGGAGATGTATTAGCTATTATGGACATTTGCATCGCACGGAACAGGGAAGTGTCCCGATTCTGTGAATCTATATAGCATGTGTCGGGGACACCTGCCCTACTAGACTGTCAGGAAATCTTTCAAGTAGCGTCATTCATCCAATCTCCCGGCTTGATAACCGGTTGGATTATTCATATATTCAGGATCGCTGAGAACAGTAGCCCACCCAGAGCACAGCGGCGGGCGGGTTACAGGTTGATGAAGAAAGAAAAATATTCCCGTGCTAAGTGGGGAGCTAGCGGTGCCCTGTTACCCGGAATCCGCTCTACCGGGACTGATGCCCACCCGAGGTTTGTCAGCTACTCACCCGGCACGGTTAAGTGGTGTTGAGGACCAGGTCCCGTGCAACTCGCGGCTGCCGAACCCCGTCAGGTCCGGAAGGAAGCAGCGGTAGGTATGTTTGCGAGTGTGATGCGGGGAAGCTTGATCTGAGCTAACTGGCCGGGTCGACGTGAGTGTGCGGAATCGAAGGTGGGTGCACGGGTTAATTGAAACGAGGCTGATCTAAATATCAGTTCCTGCGTCCGCTGAAAGCGGGCGTGTGAACTGACAGTATTTGATCACCATGTCACACCGACCCACATGGTCGGGTTACAAAGACTTGTCGAAATAACCGTCATGGATAACCTCAAACCGGAACCAGTCTGAACTGTGTCTTATCTTGTACTTGCAAGAAAGCTCCGCCCTCAGACTTTTGATGAAGTCGTCGCGCAGGAGCATATAACCGAAACACTCAAGAAAGCGATTACTTCCGGTCGTATTTCGCACGCCTATCTGTTCTGCGGAACCAGAGGAACCGGCAAGACCACTACCGCGAGAATTCTTGCTAAGGCTCTCAACTGTGTCGAAGGGCCATCTTCGGAACCATGCCTGAAATGCACGAATTGCATTGAGATTGCATCGTCGTCGTCGATGGATGTTCTCGAAATCGATGCGGCATCGAATACGGGCGTCGACTCAATCCGTGATCTGCGCGAGAATGTGCGATATGCTCCAGCAGGTTCACGCTACAAGATATATATTATCGACGAAGTCCATCGTCTCTCCGGTGCGGCATTCGATGCGTTGCTCAAGACACTCGAAGAACCGCCGGAGCATGTCGTATTCATCTTTGCGACAACCGAACCACACAGCCTTCCGGCGACAATCCTGTCGCGCACCCAGCGATATGATTTCAGGCGGATCCCGCTTAACGATTTGATTGATAGTCTGCGCAGGGCTGCAGACAAAGAAGAAATCAAAATCACTGATGATGCGTTGACATTGGTCGCGCGCAAGGGTGATGGTTCGCTTCGTGATGCGCTTTCGTTGTTCGAGCAGGTTCTGGCGTATGCCGATGGCGAGATCACTGTCGAACTCATATCGGACGCTCTCGGACTTGTCGATCTAAGCCTGCTATTTGAACTTACGGAGTGTATCCACAACCATGATTCCGCTAAAGTTCTCGAACACGCAGCCAAACTTACTCAAAGCGGCGCAGACATCAGCCAGTTTCTTATCGACTTGCAGGCACATCTCAGGAATCTTTTAGTCTCAAAATCTGTTGAGGATTCGTCGAATCTGATAGAGCTGTCAGATTCGTATGTTCAACAGTATTATGAACAGAAAGATTATTTCTCTGAAAGCGATATTATGCGGATGGTGCATGCTGTCGCTGAATTAAGGCAACAACTGAAAGACGGCGCGGATCCGCGAATCTATCTCGATATGATGCTGCTGAAACTTGCACGTATGGATACAACTGCAACACTCACAGAAGTTCTCAAGAAACTCCAGTCGATGGCTGGCGGCGGTTCAGGATTTCAACCGAATACAGTCAGTTCTCAACCAGTGCCGGAATCCGTGAAGGTTGCACCACCTGAATCGAACAACAATGGAAATACTGGCAAGGACTGGGGAAGTTTCCTTAAGAGTTACACACAGACAAACGGAGTGATGTCTGTCATGCTCAGGCAGGGAGTGTCAAGCCCGATTGAAGATGGTGTCATTCGGCTGGCGTTACCTCCTGATGCTGGTGCTAGAACGATATTGACATCTGAAAAGATCAGAAAAATCGAGACTGCAATGGCTGAGTTCTTCGGTGAGACGATCAGACTCAAGATCGAATCTGACCCCAATGTGAAACTGAACAATTCAAAATCTACGCTCGACCCAAGATTCGACATGACTCCTGATGATCTTTTTGATAAGAACCCTGATATTAAGAAGATTGTTGATAAATATGATGCAAAGATAACGAGTATTAAGAAAATCGATTCCAAAGGAGCAGACAATGGGTAAGGGAATGGGCGATATTATGAAACAGGTTCAGAAGATGCAGGCTAAGATGGAGGAAGTCCAGGCCGAGCTTGAAGATGAGCGTGTTGAGGGAACCGCCGGCGGAGGTATGGTCAAAGTCGTGGCAAATGGTCAGCAAATAATCGTTGAAGTGAAAATCGAGAAGGAAGTTGTTGATCCCGACGATGTCGAGATGCTTGAGGATCTGATTGTCGCAGCCGTGAATCAGGCGCAGCAGAAAGCGCAGGAGCTCGCCGCCGATAAAATGGCCGGGCTTACCGGTGGAATGAAAATACCGGGGTTGCCGTTTTAAGACATGTTCAAGTCTGCTCAATCAGTCGAACGTCTGATCGCGGAATTTTCCAAACTACCGGGGATTGGCAGGAAAACCGCACAGCGACTCACGTTCTGGATACTGAAGCTGAAAAAGGAGGATGCAACTCGGCTTGCGCGCGCAATCATTGATGTCAAGGAAAAGGTTGTCCGTTGTTCTATATGCTCCAATGTAACTGAGGATGATCCGTGTCACATTTGCAGAGATACGAAAAGGGATCGGTCGGTGATCTGCGTTGTCGAGGAGGCGAACGATATTCTCGCGCTCGAACGGGCTGCCGAATATAGAGGTCTTTATCATGTGCTCGAAGGTGTGCTGTCTCCACTGGATGGCATTGGACCGGAGCAGCTTCGATTCAGGGAACTGATGCTTCGGCTCAAGGATGACATAAAAGAAGTCATCATCGCGACTAATCCGAATACCGAGGGCGAGGCGACAGCGGTCTATCTGTCACGCCTGATCAAGCCGATGAATATCAAGGTCACGCGTATCGCGCGCGGACTTCCGGTCGGCTCCGACCTCGAATACGCCGACCAGAACACACTCTCCAAAGCGCTTCAGGGTAGACAGGAGTTCTGAGACTGCTCTTGTGAGGTAATCCTCACGTCCCAAGTCACTGTAGGTCAGGAGCGCAGGGCTCCTGACCTACAAGACTACAAGAGATTCGTCCGGAAAACTGCCCGCACCATACCATGCCGTTCGGGTGGTTTGTTGCCGTGAGAGTGAAGCGGGCCGAGACCTTCGCTGTAATGGATAACATCGCAGTCACCAAACAGCTTTAGCATCTCGCCATGTTCAAGATATGTATGGACGACACCATTTTCGTTTATGAACGAATTTCTGCCGATCTGTTCCTGATCTTTGAATCTCCCGAATGATGGATCATCAACTATCCATGCCGTTACAAATACAAGCGCGTTATCGCGACACCAGTGCGAAACATGTTCAATCAGTTGTTTGATCTCACCCCTTCTCAAAATCTGGATCAATCCGAGCAATAGAATCGCTGAGTACCTGCCTTCATCCGACTCAAAGTCCTCAAATCCTGCGACATATGCGTTAATCGGCAGCTTTCCTTCTTTCGCGAAAGCATTCAGTTTTTCTACAGCCACTTGTGATGGATCAATTGCATCGACATGGATGCCCTTGTGCGCAAGAAATACCCCATTGCGACCCGTGCCAGAACCGATGTCAAGCACAGGATAATTTTTGTCAATCAGGTGCCAGTAATCTCTGAGAAGGCCGACCGGTTCAACACCGAAATAGTCGGGGTCTTTATCGTATAGTTCGTCGTACGTCATACGGTTTGATATACAAC
>JAJRZO010000339.1 GCA_024275215.1 Candidatus Zixiibacteriota bacterium
GGCTTCGCTTCCATCCTTGATGTACTACAGGTCGCGATCAGTTTCGATAACGGCGGTCTCGTGTGGCTGCCAACCAATCCGTCACTGAACACGCTCACAGAACTGCGCGAAAACTTCGGATACTGGATTAAAGTTAGCGAAGATCGCACTCTCTGTTATCCGGGTTGGTGCAGTGGTCCGCCATCTTATGCGAAACTCGATCCGCGTACTCCTTCTGTTGATCTGACCCCATCCCGTTTCTGGATGTCGGTTTATGGCAGGGATATCACTCTCGATGGCAACGCTATTGAGGACGGCACTAAGATTGAAATGTATTCCTCTGATGGTCAACTCTGTGGGAGCGGTATTTATGAGAACGGACTTCTCAGATTCACACCGATTTATGGTCATGACGATCTCGACAATGCAACCAATGGTTATCCGCGTGAAAATGATCATGTCAGCATCAGAGTTGATGGTGTCAGAGTATATCCAGATATCGTATGGAGCGGACATGGCAATTCGTCGAAACTCGACAATCTGACGACAGAGAAGCATGGCAGCAGTCTGACTCCGAGTAGTTATGAGCTTGCTCAAAACTATCCGAACCCTTTTAATCCGACGACAGTGATTTCGTTTTCGATTGAGAATCCGGGATTTGTCGATCTTGAAATCTACAACATGCTTGGTCAGTCAATTCGTACATTGGTCAATGCCGATATGCAGGCCGGCAATCATCAGATCGTCTGGGATGGCACGGACAACAACGGACAATCTGTTTCTTCGGGTGTCTACTTCTACAGGCTGCAGGCAGGTTCCTTCAGTCGAACCATGAAAATGATGCTGATGAAATAGACAGGATGAATACTATCGACCGATTTTCCAGTCGATTATTCGTGATCAGAAACGCCGAGATTTGTTCTCGGCGTTTCTCTATATTAGTCTTGTTACGGGTCGCTCGACCTGTAGTTATGACACTTTGAATTTGACACACCTAATTGACTCACATATATTCGTGAACCATAGAAAGAGAGTCATTGTATAAGCGATAAACATGAACTCGGGGAATACTTTGAACATACCAAGAGTCTTCAGTGCCGGCATACCGCGAATGCTTGTAATTACTACTGTGATAATAATCATCTGTTTATTTTTCATCGGTTGTTTTGAAGAAACGCCGGTAGGTACACCCAGTTCCGCGAACAATATAACATTAGAAGATGAGTGGTCCTCCCCCCTGCCGCAATCGAACGATCTTTTCGGCATCTGGGTAGACAGCCTGACTTCGTCGATCTATTGTGTTGGCGAGTTTGGAACTGCGGTCAGGTTTAACGCTTCAGGAGCGACTATGATCCCAGTCAATGGCACCCCTAACCTTGAGGCCGTATGGGTCTCTCCGGGTGGTGAAGTCTATGCGTGCGGTAGCAGCGGGATTATATGGAAACTAAGCCTTGCGCAGGTTTTCGGATTGGATGACGCCGGGCCGACAGATATTGCCTATCGTGATATATGGGGTTCATCAGACGTTGACATATTTGTTGTGGGCGACAAGGGAACTATCAGACACTATGACGGTGACAAGTGGTCATCGATGGACTCTCGTTTCGACAAGACGCTGTTTTCCGTCTGGGGCAGGTCGAATGAAGACGTATTTGCAGTCGGGTCTGATGGCATGATTTTGCACTATGATGGAGCTGTGTGGGACTCGATGCCGACTCCGACAGAACAAACTCTTTTCGCTGTCTGGGGTTTTGGCGATGATAAAGTTTATGCTGTCGGCCAGAGTGGAAAAATAATCAGCTATGATTCATCAGACGAGAAGTGGGTTGAGATGGACACTGACATCAGCGACAACCTCGTTTCCGTCTGGGGAACCTCTGATGATAACCTCTATACGTCAAGTATCAGCGGTACAATATATCGTTTTCTTCAGGGTAACGGCACATGGGCACAACTCGATACAGCACTTGCAGTGACAGTATGGGACATCCACGGCGATCCATCCCAGACCAGCTTCAATTTCTGTGGTGTCGGCGGTCTTGTTGCCCGAGGTGATCCCAATGAAGGATTTACACTGATAGCGCCTCGTCCGCTTGCGCCCGCACTGCGGACTATCTGGGGATTGCATACCGATGAAGTTTTCGCAGCGGGAAACAGTGGAGTCATTCTTGCAAAGGATGGAGAGGGCTGGAGATTGTCCGCTCAAAGCGACACTAACGACATACTCGACCTGTGGGGAGACACGAAGAACTCCATATTTGCCGCCGCAGGCAATAGAATCCTGAGATTCAACGGCCATGCGTGGACGGTAACTTATGACGGCGACAGCCTTGAACAATATCTAAGCATCTGGGTACACAACGCATGGGATGTCTATGCTGCCGGAGAATTCGGACGAGTAATCCACTTTGACGGCGTCAGATGGTCACCGATGGAAACAGGTGTGGACAGCACAATTATCGCTATTCGTGGAACTGATGAAGGCATTGTTTTTGCTGCAACTGTCAATGGTTCAATCCTCAAATACGACGGCTCAAAATGGATTACTATCCACAGCGACAGCAGACACAGATTCAGAAACCTGCTGGTTCTGAATAGTCAGCAGTTGATTGCAGTCGGCGAGGATAGGCTGGCAGTGCATTATAATATGGGAAGCTGGCAAACTTTGCTCTGGGTCGGCGGTGACATATTCCAGGATGTCTGGGGACTAACCTATGATCGCGTTTTTGCCGTCGGTTCGCTCGGATCGATCTGGTACTTCAATGGAGACCACTGGTTTGCGATGCCGTCAAGTACTTCTCGTAATCTGCTTGGAATATGGGGTGCGGAGCCTGATCAATTCTATGTGGTCGGTGATCTCGGCACAATCCTGAAATACAGAGTACTCACTATGGAGTACTAATCTTTTTCCAGTTTGCGGATCTTATCTTCGAGTTGCTTTATTCGCTTGAGTGTTTCGGGAAGTCTCCTGACAGATGCTTCCGTTTTCTTGGCTTTCATCATTTCACGGGCTGGTGATCCGAGCAACACTTTGTCCGAACCGAAACTTTTCGATACACCTGACTGTGCCGCTATAACTGTCCTGTCACCGATATCGAGATGTCCTATGATACCCGCCTGTCCCGCAGCTATGACATAATTGCCGAGGCGGGTTGAGCCCGACACACCTACCTGCGCAACAAGTATACAACCTTTGCCAATCGTGACATTGTGAGCAATCTGAACGAGGTTGTCAATCCTGCTTCCTTCGCCAATCAGCGTCTCTCCGAGCGTCGCTCTGTCAATAGTGACATTTGCGCCGATTTCGACATCGTTTTCGATATGAACAATCCCGACCTGCGGTATCTTGTGGTGAACGCCATCATGCGTTGCATAGCCGAATCCATCGGAGCCAACAACAGTACCGCTGTGGATAATCACCCTGTCGCCGATTATGCAGCCATGATAGAGTGTCACATTCGGATACAAGATACAGTCATTTCCCACACGGGTTTCCTTACCAATCACGCAGTTCGGAAGAACGACACTGTTGGCGCCGATTTTCGCACCATCTTCGATTGTTACAAGAGCGCCGATATGTGCTGTCTGATCAACAGATGCGTTCTCTGAAATAACTGCGGAAGGGTGAATGCCGGGCGGATAAATTTTCGGCGGATTGAAAAGCCGAGCAGCTTTCATGAATGCAAAATACGGATCATCATGGATGAGAAGTGTAAGATTCTCACTAACCAAATGATGTCCTACAATGACAGCCGATGCTTTGGAGCTGTCCAGATAGCGCTCATATTTCTTGTTCGCAATGAAGCTCAAATCACCGGGGACGGCTGACTCGATCTTTGATAATCGAGTCAGAATTACCGAGTCATCCCCGGAAACATCAGCGCCGATTTTCTCCGCAATCTCACGTGCGGTAAATTGCATCTTACTGCAGATCTTCCAGTTCTTCCAACACCTTGTCAGTGATGTCGAGAGTTTTCTTCGCATACGCGATATTGCCGTTTAGTGAATCGAGGATATAATCATAATTATTCTCAATCGCAATTTTTTCAAGAACGGCCGTGATCTTGTCCAGCAGGGGTTTTGTCAACTGCTGATTACGCTGCTCCGCTTTTCCATTCGGTCCGAAGATATCGTTTGTAAACTTCTGAAGCGCAGCCTTCTTGTCCTCAATGTCGTTTTCTTTTTCTTTGAGCTTGGCAGGGCTAAGAATCAGACGCTGCTTCTCAAGGTCAGCTTCAAGCGAATCGACTTCATGTTGAAGATCATACCCTTGCTGATTCCACTCATCGATTTCAGTATTGAACACATTTTGCGCTTCCTGAAATTCTTTGTACTCCTGCCGAATCTTGTACGAGTCAATATAGACTATCCTGCCCTCCTGGGCGAGTGCGACATCAGAGACCGCAAACGCTGCCAGGATTGCCAGCACAAAGCACGATACGATTATTGCGGTTTTCCCGTTAGTCAACTCAGTCCTCCTATTTTGATTTTGAAACACAATATCTATCTGGTCAGAATGTTGTACCTATCTGGAAATGTGGTTTCCATTCATTTTTAGCGCCACTGATTCCTCTCGCAAAGTCAAATCCGATTATGCCGATTCCCGGCACAACAAGGCGGAATCCAAATCCGTATGATCCGTATAGTGATTTTGGGCTGAATGGTCTCATGTCGCGAGGCTCGAGCCATGAATTCCCTGAGTCCGCAAGGAGCAACAAATACACTTGCTGTTCGACAATCGGGAAATTGATCTCTGCATTATAAACCGCGAGAGAACGGCCACGGAGGTATGCTCCCGATGGACTCCTGGGAGTAACACGCCCATCATCATATCCTCGAATGAAACCGTCAATGGAAGTCCCACCCGGCGAGAACATCTCGGAGTATGGAACTTTGTCGCTGCCATCGGGTGCAAACACGAATCCTATTTTTCCTTTTAGTGAAAGGACGAACTTCCAGAACAGCTTCTGAAACTTCGTCACCTGGAATATCTGCTTGTTGTATCTCCAGTCACCACCAATCAACCCGCCGGAGTATTCGCCGGTCCAACTGATAACTGAACCCGATGTGGCAAACTGCGGCAGGTCACGAGAATCTCGTGTTATAGTAAGTGATGTTGAAGATGTTCTCAGCCAGTCTTCCTTGAATCTTGTCAGGCTCGTAGGTTCGTCGTGCGTGTCAGCGAGATAGGCGCTGGAAAAATCATAGTACCGAACATCTTCAACTCGATATCTCCAGTAGATGCGGAAATAATCATCAGGCCAGCGAACCCGTCTGCCAAGCCTGAAACCGAGTCCGCGTTTTCCTTCGGTGAAATCCTCATACCATCTTCGATTTATGCTGTAAACATCGACGCCAAAAGATGTCGGGGTGTCATAAAGCCAGGGCTCGGTAAATCCCAGCGAAAACGAAGTTCGCCGTCCGCCGAATTCCCATCGCAGATCGACATTCTGTCCGTTACCCCTGAAATTCGGAATTCCAAGGCCAACAGTGCCGACAAATTTGTCCTGTCCTGAGTAGCCCGCACCGACATTAAACTGTCCAGTCGGCTTTTCACTTATTTTGAGAATAAGATCGACATCGCCATTATCAAGCACATTGAAGTCCGGCTCGACGTTTTCAAAGTAATTCAGAAGCATTACATTCCGCACTGATCGCACAAGCACCGAGCGATGGAAAACCTGACCCGGTGCGGAGAACAACTCTCTCCTGATGACTTTTTCCTTCGTCTTTGTATTACCTTCAATCTTGATCTCGTGGATCTTTGCAGGAACACCTTCAGAAATCTCAAATGTGACATTCACTGTCGAGTCGTTGGTAGAGATATTGTCGTAAATACGAGCATGGATATGTCCCTCTTCCTGATATAGCGAGTAGAGTTCCCCTACCGATTCCTCGTATTTTTCCTGATTATAAATATCACCGGTCTTGTACTTGAGTTGGGACAGGAGCTTTTCATCAGTGAATATCTCTTGTCCTGCGAAAGTTGTTGATCCAAAGTGATATCTTAGTCCCTCATCGATTTTTATACGGATAGTAAGGTTCTTGCGTTCTTCATCGAGGATAAGCGTATCACTCAGAATCCGTGCGTCTATATAACCCTTTTCCTTATAGAACTCGATGATTTTGTCCTTATCTTCCGAATACTTCGATTTGTTAAAGCTTCCGCTTCGGAAGAAACTTTTCTGTTTGTTAGACATTTTGCCGCGAAGCTTCCCGTCAGAAAATGCCTTATTACCTTCGAACTCTATGTGGCGAATCTTGACCTTGCTTTTCTCATCGATCCGAAATGTCAGATCGACATATCCGGGTGCATGCTGTGATTCATGTTGCTCAGTTTTAATCTTAGCGAGGTAATATCCCTTTTCGCGATAGAGATCGAGCATAGCATTCACACTGTTCTGGACAAGATTAGGAGTGATGACCTGACCACGCCTTACAGTAATTACTTCTTCGAAGTCCTTGTCTTTGAGTTTCTTGTTTCCTTCATAGTTGATTTCTTTTAGGCGGGGAAATTCTCTGACAACAATGAAGACAGCGATCTTATCGCCTGTGGTTTCGCCCTCAATCCGGACATCGCTAAACAAGCCGAGAGAATACACGCGCTTGATAGCATCCTGAGTAGCTGTAGCAGTAAGGGGCGATCCGATTGCAAGGTCAGCGACACTCAGGATAAGAGTCCTGTCTACAGTTTTGTTGCCCTGCACATCGACGGATGATATGACATAATCCTGACCGCTCGCGATCCCGTTCAGGGTGAACGCGACAGCCAGTATTGAGCATAACCGGAGAATGAACCCCGCTCTGCATCTCAATTTCAGAACTGAATCTGTCAAAACCCTCTAAGAAGCATTGATCTTGTCGATCTTGATTTCAGTGAATTTCTGACGATGTCCGGTTCTGCACCTGTAGGTTGTGCGTCGCTTCATCTTGAACACCTGAACCTTATTGCCCTTGACTTCGCCAAGAACCTCGGCAGTGACACTCGCGCCATCAACATACGGTGTTCCGATTTTTGAGTCTTCGCCATCGCCAACCACAAGAACCTTGTCGAGTGTAATCTTGTCACCGGCATCAGACTTGAATCTCGGTACCCGCAAGGTATCGCCTTCTTCAACCCGGAACTGCACACTTCCCGTTTCAATTATCGCATACATCAAGAATAACTCCTTCTAACTTCAACTTACATAGCGATTAATCAGCTATAATACTGAATTAGCCATGAGTGTCAAGCCAAAACTCCTACAGTTGTAAACAGTGATGGCGTATGAGTTCCACTTAGTTTCGATGATGGTCCCGTAACTCCGATCGTCAGGCATCAATTCACTAACACAGCTTCTTCAGGCGAATCGATTTCCCGATTTCGCAAACAGTGGATGAAACTGTTGGAGAATAATCTTGCCTGACAATTGAAAGCTCTTTATAATCAGTAAAAGATTATTAATCTCATCTTACAATGCGAGGTGTCTATAATGACCAAGTGCATCGTGATTGTTCTGTTACTGCTCGCAACAGTTGCTTCAGCAAGTGTCCCGCAGCTTATGAATGTGCAAGGAGTGTTGACGGACAACAGTGGTAATGCAGTCGCCGACGGAACATATTCTGTGTTGTTTGCCATTTACAACGTTTCCACCGGCGGTGTTTCACTCTGGAATTCAACGAGAACTGTCTCCACAGTCGATGGCCTGTTCACAGTGATACTTGGTGAACAAACCAGCCTCCCCTATTCAATCTTCGAAAACACAACATTGTACCTCGGTATTAAGGTAGAAAGTGACCCGGAGATGACTCCTCGTATGCACCTGACAAGCGCGCCATATGCCATGAAGGCCCCGGGAGTCAGTGGAAGTGGCTGGGTCGATGACGGTTCCACCGTACGCCTTGAAACCGGCAGTGACAATGTTGGTATCGGCACAAGCAGCCCTGCTGCAAAACTTGATGTCGCAGGTAGTGGACGCTTCAGGGACTCGTTATTCATTGGAGATGCTTCTAATGACGGCTATTTTTCTATGTACATGAGTGGGGCGGCCAATCCTATCTTGTCAGCCTACAACATGGGATCTTATGGCTGTGCATTAAGTCTTTTTGATGAATCGGGCAATTATAACCTTTCACTGGAAGCAGATGTTGATGGTGAAGGAGGATTTTTCGCCATCAATCGCTCTGTTTCAAGAATCGGATTTGCCGTCGATGGAAACTTTGGCGGTTCAGGAAACACATTCATGGGAGTTTATGGCGACGATCGCTCCGCAGTTTTTAACATGGACTGGGAAAGAGATTCTTCTGTAATCTTGCCTGATGACGCAATTTCCAGTTCAGAGATTCTGAATGAAGCAGGCTGTGGCAACTCATATAATTACACTAATATTTACATGATTAGTAGCTCAATCACAAGCATCATCGACCGTCTGATGTATTTCCCAACTGACGGTTACGCATTCGTCATTGCAACGGCAAACATCCAAACATATCACAATTCAGGAACAGAGGACATCCAGTATTTCGGTTTGTCGAACTTACCAGCAGCTAATGGTTTTCAGTTCGGTATATACAAACTGAATATAGTGCCGTCTGTTGGCACTGACATTCTCAGCAAAGTAATTACAGTGCAAGGAATCATGCCGGTTGTTGCGGGATTCAGAACGTTTCGTTTTCTCGGCCAAAATGTTTCCGGAGGAAACACATACGTTTATGACAGAGAGCTGACGGTGCTGTTTTTCCCGACATCATACGCAGCAATTCTCAAAGCAAGCGATGGCGATGGCATGGGTATGGATATGACTTCAACCGAATTGATTGACCCTGACAATCCGCGAAGTGTCAGATCGGAAATAGATGCGCTCAGAAGCGAACTCCACGAGTTGAAAAAGCAGTTAAACGCACGCCAGGAGAAGAAAAAATAGGCTGATTCAGTAATATACTGTCATTCCCCGTGGATGCGGTAGTCTATTCATTGTTTCGCCCTGCCGGGAGTCTTTCTCTGGCGGGGGATTCCCAGCGTCGGAAAAGGATTCCCGACGCCGCACAGGAAAGGTTTGAAATCGGGACAGTGAGTCGGGTGAGAGATTTCATTGGGTTGTGTGTGATATAGAAAAAATCCGAATTGTAATAATGCAAGGAAATAGAATTATGAAAACTATAGCGATTGTATTGATGTTGTTCATAGGTCTGGCAGCCTCCCTCAACGCCCAGACTTACAATCTCGACTGGCTCTGCATCAGTTCAGGCGGCTCGGTACAGCAGTCATCAACAAACTACCAGGCAAAATTGACATGCGCGCAACCGGTAGCAGGACATTCCCAGTCATCCAACTATCAGGCATTTCTCGGCTTTTGGTATCCGTCACTTGGAAATGGCACGGCTGCCGAAGAAATCATAACTGAAATCCTGCCGAAGTCATTCAGCCTTGAGCAGAATTATCCGAATCCGTTCAATCCGACTACGACGATTGAATTCACCGTTCCCCGCATGAGTCATGTGAAAATATCTGTCTACAATATGCTGGGACAGTTGGTGAATGTTCTCGTCGATGAAGAACTGGCTTTGGGTAAATATCGAACAGTATGGTATGGCGATGACATGTGGGGAAACCAGACAGCGAGCGGTGTCTACCTGTATCGCATTGAAGCTCAGGATTTCGTCCAGACGAAAAAGATGATAATGCTGAAGTAAGACACCTGGGTTGTCATACCAGACCTGATCGGCATCCATCTTTTCTGGACCGTCAGGAAGGGATTCCTGACGGTGCATGAAAATAGGTGGTGTCATTCCCGCGCAGGCGGGAATCTATTTAACGCGTTAATGTTAAATAGCCCCCCGTCTTCGCGGGGGCGACAAAGCCACTACCTCGCTTTTGTATAAATCAAAGCTTTTGGAACAACCTTGAACATCTGCCGTGCACGAGATATAGATATCTGCACAGCACTGTTAGTCATGCAGGAGTTGGTCCGGTATCAATCTTTGTAGCTTATGGTTACTTGGAGGATGAGTCTTTCCAGACACATCGCAGCACATATCAGACATTGCAGGAATCGGGGACTCCTGCTCTGCTTCTCCTTCTGTAACACGAAAAGCAAATATGCTCTGCAAGTTTTCTCATATCCCGAGTGAACGTGAGCTGCGGGATTGCGGGACTCTTTTCTTCAAACTCTGTCTTGACAATGAATTCTGACATGCTATTATAACATAGTAGAGTGTATCTGCCGATATTTTGGTAATACATGCCTGATTAATACGAGAAAAGAAGATTTTCTGTTATCGAAAGGAAACTGTCTATGTCATCAGGTTTCAAAAGACTTATATTTGCTATCCCGCTGTCGCTGATCGTAACGGTTCTGGCGCTTGTAACTGTTGTTCAGGGTGACGATGGCAACACTTCGATTGCGAGAATTCCACATTATGTAGAACCCGGTCCGGTGCAGGAAGCTGTCAGCATGAAAGACGGTACTGTCCAGGAGATTCCGACTGAAATCCTCTGGAAACCAATCTGCGGCTCCAACTGTGAAAACTGGACAGACGAAGAATTCAAGAACTACATTCAGGCTAGACGTGCCAGAAAGCCATTCGACAATAATGAGCCTGTAGACAAAGGCAGAAATCCGGACGGAGTGAATATCTTTATCTACACTGATGCAACTGTTCCTCCCGCCGCCGTAACCGCACTTGGCGAAGTCGAGGCCTATCTTGAAAGCCTGTTCGACGATCCGATCACTGTTCGGATCAATATCGATTTCGACAATACACTTCCGAGCGGCGTATTGGGCGCAACCGGAGTCTATACTGTTTCGACTCCACCCTCTTGGTCGACGACTCGTACAAGTCTCATAAATGATATGGACTATGACGATTTCATTCAGGACTACCTGCCACCGGGCAGCACCATTCCTGTCAGATACAACGGCAGCAGCACAACGATCACCAATGAGAATCAATGTAATTTCGCCTGGGCGGACTACGGCGCGATCGGCAACTTCATATCCGGCACTTCGGGAGCAACATCATTCAACCCGAACATATCATGGGA
>JAJRZO010000340.1 GCA_024275215.1 Candidatus Zixiibacteriota bacterium
CCATCTTGTCATGTACGGGGATCAATGCCGGATAGTATTCGTTGTTGAAGAAAATCCGGAAACGTTTCCTGCTGATTTCGTCAGACAGCCATTCTTCGATTTTGGTTTTCAGTTCGTTCCCTCTGAGATCTTCAAACGATGCTTTCGGAGTTGTCATTCTTTTGACAACACTGTCAATCCCATCCGGACATTTGAACTTCATACTCCATAGCTGCATCACTCCGAGAGAGTTGACAGTGAAAACGCTCGCTGAGACAAGATTCTTCTTAGGGTCGTGTGTAGTTCCTAACATGTCGGGATAATAGTAGTTGTCTGAAATCGCACCGAAAGCAGCAATTCCTCCCGCGAACGGATCTTCGACAATATCTTTGATAGTAAAATACGGTTTGTGCTGGAAACGTGCATCCTGAATCTGAATAAACTCTTCCTCGGTGAAGTCGAACCGACGCTCCCAAAGCTCTTCGGGAGAAAGTCCCTTGCTGGTTAATGCCGCCTGACTTGTCATCATGCCGATAGCCTGTCCGCCACGCCATACAAGAGGCAATACGCTCACTGCCCACTCCGCCGAACCTCCGATCTCACCGATCATTGTTGAAAGACCGCGTCCGTTGGGAAATCTCAAGGCATCCAAACCGAGCACAATCGCGGGAAAGAGATCGCCATCTTTATCGTATGGGGTCGCTACACCTGCTTCATTGAGAGCATCCATAGCAGGATGATGGCGTGGACGATCCAGATAGAATGTCGATAATTTGTCAAGGCTGCTCATCCCGTAGGCGTCGGCCATCAGTTCAGCCGCTTCAACCACGCTGACCTCGCGTGGATTGAATTCGTTAAAATACGCGCCGGACATCCAGCGTTGAATATAAATATCCGGAAGATGTCGTTTGATTCCCGATTCCGTGACGAACAGCGCAGTCATGCTGGAATGCTGACCCATTACCGATTTGGTTGTACCATCGATAACATCGTTGCCCATCGACAGAAGTGTCACCGACTCAGGTATGTGTACTCCGTAGGCTGCGCGGTGTTCATCCTTGCCGAACAGCGCACCGACAGCGATTGTCGGATTGCCGCCTGCTTCCTTGCCGGGCTTGACTCGGACGCCTTCGGTTATTGTCGATTCGATGACAACTTCCTCGCCGATCGGAAGCGACTCGGTTGTGATCTGGAGAACTTCTGTCATCACCTGTGCGGCGGTACGATCGTTCGCGCGCTTGAGATGATTCTTCATTTCTTTTGTCTGTTTTTCTTTCGGGAGCGCGGCGAAAGAGCCATAACCATTAAGTCCGACAGCGATTGCCGACAGCGCAGCAGAAAGCCAGACTGATTCGCGTAGTGGACGATTGCGGAGCGCACCGAGATTGGAGCGATTGTTGATTTCACCGTCGATTGTCGTGACGGTATTTTCAACAAGCTCAAGCCCAAAACTCGACAGGACAGAATGATGTCTCTGGTTGAATTCAATGATGTTATCTTTGGTGTAACATTCGGCTTTCTTAGTGCCGTAGTAGCCGAGCCGTTGATCATATATGTTGAATCTCAGATCGTTACTCATCCTTCACCTCAAGGTATGAATCTGATTTATTTTCAAAGCCTGAGCGGGAATAAAAGGAATGGAAACAAGCAATTCAAGAACTAAATGATATGATCTATTGAGCGGTGTCTTCGGGCTCCCCCATTGGGCGTTTTTCATATGCTTCGAGAAAGAGCTTGATACCACGTGCTTGTTCCTCGTTCAGATCGAGTAGCTCACTTGATTTACTGAGAGCAAACAACACCTCATATGCACGATCTACATCGATTATTTCAGCCAAGCTACTAACATCTATGTAGTACTCACGGTCAGACGTACCTCCGTATACCTCTTTATAGTTCTGGGAAGATGATATGAGATTGACCAACCAGTTAGTATTCGACTCTATTACTTCCAAGATAGGTCGTAGCTCATCATCATAACCCCATCGTCTGAGAGTGTGGAGAAGTGCGGAGAGATGTTCATTATCATACAATGATTTGTTTTTAGAAGCAGAAACAATACGTTCGACAAGTCTTTTCTGTAGATCATCTAAATGCTCTTTACTAACCTTTCGGTTCGCTTCATCCAGAGTTTTGCTGCGGTCCTTCTCCAAACCGTGCTCCTCCCGAAGCCTGCCGACGAAATATGTCAATGCATGCAGTGCAGGTGCCTTCTCAATGCACTCACACAATGCAGTAAATCGGTCTTCTTCCTCAGTTATACGCTCCAACACTCCGTTGAAGGCATCCTCCACTTGCCAAATACCGATGTACAACCCATTCACCAAATAGTACATCTTCTCTCCAAGAACTGCCAACCAGGCAAGTGCTGAACCTGCATTTTCAAGTGAAACTCGATCCATAAAATCAGGTAACCTGACTAATAGTTCCTTCTGTTTACTTTCTTCTGCAATATCCGCCAATATTTCTTCTGCTTTCTTATGATCGTGAAGGTTCTCCGCCAATCGTTGCATCACCAACTGAGATATTTGCGCCTTTGGAATGGTCAACTGGAAATACCGATGAACGAAATCGGGACTGCTTAACCTTGCGCTCTTCCTAGCGTCAAGTGCGGAAACCGATCTGTAGACAACGCCACCGTAAGCTCGGTTGACCACTGGGAATAGAAACTTTATTAGGTTCAAAAGAGTTTTGGGACTCATATATCGCGGTTTCTCTAACAACGAATCGATCATGTCTTTTACGCGCTGATTTTCCTTGTCATCATCTTCGATGCCAAAGCCCGATGTTCTTGCGTGCGTCAATTCATCAGCATTATTTCTCAATAATTGATAAGTTTCTGGCTCGAAGAC